>JAHBUR010000019.1 GCA_019637975.1 Bacteroidota bacterium
TGCCCGAGGTTTGGAGATCGAAGCTCCCGTTGAAGATAAAGATTCATGCGACATTCCATCTGACAAACAATCTTGTCTTTCCCTTTATCGTGTTGGCGGGAATTCTGAACGTTCCGCTCGTGCATATCAAGCATGCCGGGTTGCACGATCAGTATTTTGTATTTATGTCGGTGTTCGTGTTTGCCTTCATCGGGTCGTTTCTGTTCTACCTTTTCTCGCAAAAAGATGTGTACCCCGATTGGCAACGACGGTTGTTCTTGTTCCCGGTGTTTATGGCAGGCAGCATGGGCTTCGCCGTGAACAACAGCCGGGCTGTGATCGAAGGGTTATTCAAAAAGAAAAGCGAGTTTGTTCGCACACCGAAGTACAACATCAAGGACAAGAAGGATTCCTGGACAGACAAAAAGTATGTTCCCGTGAAGATCAGCTCGACGGTTTTGATTGAGATTGTGCTTGCGGTGTACTGCTTGTTTGGCGTGCTTTCTTCGTTGTATTTCCTTGAGCTTGCGGCGGTTCCGTTCCAGTTGTTGTTCTTGCTCGGGTTTTCGTTCACCGCTACACTGTCCATTAAACACGCGGTTGTGGGCCGCCACCTGAGATAAAAACACTCCTATGCCGGGTCCGATCAATATCTCTGCATCCTTTGCGCGTGAAGCGGCAAATCTTCTGCAGAACAACGAAGTGCAGCATGCAATGGAGTTGTGCATGGCCGGCATACGGGTATTCCCGGCCTACGCGACAGGCTACCTTGTTCTTGGCAAGTGTTACGAAGCGATCGGGAAAAAGCGGGATGCCTCCGCTCAGTATCAGGAGGCACTGAAGCGCCTCCCCGACAACCCCACGTTGCTCTCTTTTGTGAAGAAGTTGGATGAGGCGTTGCAGAAAGAACTGCAAAGGCAAATGGAAGAGCAGCGCCGGACCGAAGCAACCGGACCGCAATCGCCGCCTCCACCGCAACCGGAAGAAGTAAACGAAGAAACTGCGTTCGACATTCTCACCAAGAAGCTCCGGAACGTCAAGAGAATTCAATCCGACGCCTCGTCACCACCCCCTCCCCCGCCGACTCCGAACAATGTCACGTTCGCTACGTCGACAATGGCCGAGATTTTTGTCAAGCAGGGAAACTATGCCGAGGCAATCGCGGCATACAAGGAGTTGGCTTCCAGAACACCCGACGAACACTACACTCAACGGATTGCTGAACTGGAAAAGCTGTTGGAACTCAAAAAGAAGGAGTGACACGGAAGCGCCGGAAACACGAGAGCCTCGCAACAGCGGGGCTCTTCTTGTTTGCGGCGTGTTTGTGAGCGTTACTTCTTGGCGCTGACAAATTTGGTCAGTTTTGATTTCTGGTTTGCTGCATTGTTCTTATGGATGACGCCCTTTGCTGCAAGCTGGTCGAGCAGCTTCACGGTCTTCTTCAGTTCGGCGGCGGCTTCCGTCTTGTCCTTCGTTCCGCGCAGTTTTTTTATTGCCGAACGCATTCTGGATTTCGCCGATGCATTACGTTCAGCTCTGCGTTTCGATGAGCGAGCCCGTTTTTCTGCTGATGGATGATTTGCCATTCTGCTTCCTTAGGTGAACTACAACTGGTGAAAAATTGTGAGTCAACTTACGCAAAAAACGCGTGAGAGTCAATTGTCTTTCTTCTCGCCTTTCAGTATATTGAGCATTGCAATATCCGTTCTCCCCGAATTCCATCCCAATTCACCCAACATACCCTGGAGGATTGATGAAGATTGTTGTTTGTGTAAATCATGTTCCCGATACGGAAACGAAAATCAAAGTTGGCGCGGACAGCAGAAGCATCGACAAGACGGGCGTCAATTTCATGCTCAGCCCCTACGATGAGTTCGCTGTTGAAGAAGGATTGCGGCTGAAGGAAAAATTCGGCGGCGAGATTACTGTGATCAGTCTCGGAAGTGACGCACACAAGGAAACTCTTCGCAAAGCGCTTGCTATGGGGGTCGAGAAGGCCATTCTCCTGAAAGATGATGCTGTGCGCGATTCCTTCGGGGTGGCAAAGGGACTCGCGGAAGAGCTCAAAGCCATGTCTCCCGACATTATTCTTTTCGGAAAACAATCCATCGATTATGATGATGCTCAGGTGGGAACAATGGTCGCAGAACTTCTCGGGATCTCGTCCGTCTCCGTTGTTGTCAAACTGACGATCGACAACGGAAAGGTTGTCTGCGAGCGGGAAATCGAAGGCGGACATGAGACTGTGGAAACGTCGCTTCCGTGCGTCATTCAAGCCCAGCGCGGCTTGAACGAACCGCGGTACCCGTCCCTGAAAGGGATAATGTCGGCCAAGACGAAACCCATCCAGGAGAAACCTGCTGCAGCCGGAGAGCTTCGCGTCGAGTCGATTGCACTTCGTAAACCTGAAGCAAAAGCCGCCGGAAAGATCGTCGGCACGGACAAATCCGCAGTTCCCGAACTCGTACGTCTCCTGCACGAGGAAGCAAAAGTCATCTAACCACTCAAATTGGAAACGGAAGAGAAATGAAAATCTTAGCATTTGCCGAACAACGGGATGGTAAGTTCAGAAAATCGACATTTGAAACAGTTCAAACAGCGAAGAAGATTGCAGGCGAGCTGAACGGCGAATTGGTTGCCCTTGTTATCGGAAGCGGTGTTGAGGGTATTGCCGGTGAGTTAGGAAACTATGGCGCGGGAAAAGTGATTGTTGCAGAGGATCCTGCTCTTGCACAACATTCCAACGGTGCCTATGCAAAGGTCATTGCCGATGTCGCAAAAACCATCGGGGCAGATATCGTTTTCTTGGCCGCCAGCCAGATGGGTAAAGATATTGCCCCGCGCATTGCGGTAAAACTCGGGGCAGGGCTTGCCTCCGATTGCGTTGCACTCAAGGTGGAGGGCGCTGATGTTATTGCCACGCGACCTGTGTACGCAGGCAAGGCGTTGCTCGATGTGAAAGTGACTACACCGGTGAAGATGTTCTCACTGCGGCCGAATGTGTTCACGGCAACGCCCTCGCAGGGCTCGGCAACCATTGAGAAAGTCAGTGTGTCGCTGCAGCCCGATGATTTGAAGACTGTGGCAAAAGAAGTGAAAGTTGCAGCAGGCCGCCCCGATGTAACGGAAGCGGATATTATTGTCTCAGGAGGCCGCGGGCTCAAAGGGCCTGAACACTGGCATCTGATAGAAAATCTCGCCGACGTGTTGAACGCCGCTGTGGGAGCGTCGCGTGCAGTAGTCGATGCGGGATGGCGGCCCCACGATGAACAGGTCGGTCAAACAGGAAAGACGGTCGCCCCGTCGTTGTATATTGCCTGCGCCATCTCGGGGGCTGTGCAGCATCTCGCGGGGATGTCGTCATCAAAGTGCATTGTTGCAATCAACAAGGACAAGGATGCCCCGATTTTTCAGATTGCCGACTACGGAATTGTCGGCGATGTGTTCGAGATTCTGCCGGAATTGACCGCCGAGTTCAAGAGAGCATTGGGCGCGTAGGTTACGGTAACGGTTCATCTTGATTGTTACTGGGTTTTTCTCTATATGGAACGTAGAACCTGAACGATTGAATGGAGATTGGTAGTGGACAAGGTGCAAGTTGACATACTCGGTCTTTCGACAAATCCTGCCAGCGGCGGAGCGTACGCCCTCATCCTGAAGGAGGTTCACGGAAACCGGCGGCTGCCGATCATCATCGGCGCGTCGGAGGCGCAATCCATCGCTTTGGAAATGGAGGGCATCAAACCACCGCGCCCCCTGACACATGACTTGATGAAGAACATTATTTCATCCTTCGGCGCGGAGCTTTCCGATGTTGTCATTGATGAATTGCGTGATGGCACCTTCTACGCAAAGCTCAACATCGACAGCCAACTGATCGACTCGCGACCGAGCGATGCGATTGCTCTTGCCGTCCGCTACGGCGTACAAATATTTGTGGCCGCTCCGGTTATGGAGGAGGCCGCGTTTATACCGGAAGAAGAGGAAGAGGAGGGATTGCCGCATGCACGTCAGCCGCGATCAAAATCCGCTTCGCCGCCCACGAAAATGACGAAGCTTGAACAGCTCAACCTGCAGCTCAAAGAAGCCATCGAGAAAGAGAACTACGAGAAGGCGGCAACCCTCCGGGACGAGATACGAAAACTGGAATTGCGTGATTAACGCATGTCGATCCCGGACGTAAAAAAGCTCTCACAGGAGGGCTTTTTGATTTGCACGCAAGACTTTACTGAACCAACCTTCGCATTTCCTGTACTGCCCGCTCAATCCCGACAAAAACGGCGCGGGATATCACTGCATGACCGATGCTTACCTCGTCTATTTCCCCGATTGACCGGAAGGGAATGATATTTGTATAGTTCAGTCCATGCCCCGCATTAACCGCAAGTCCCAACTCCTTGCCGAGTTGGGCCGCCTTTTTCACAACGTCAAGCAACTCGCGCTGTTCCTTCTCCGTTCTGGCGTTTGCAAACTCACCGGTATGAATCTCGATCATATCCGACCCGATTTCATGTGCGGCGCCGATCTGTTCGGCAATCGGATCGACGAACACACTCACTTCGATGTCGTGTTTATGGAATTCTTCGATGACGTCTCTCAGGTAGTTCTTGTTCCCGCGAACGTCCAACCCTCCTTCAGTTGTCAACTCCTGACGCTTCTCCGGAACGAGCGTCACAAGCTCCGGTAACGTTTCAATCGCGATGCCGATGATCTCTTCTGTTGCGGCCATTTCGAGATCGAGTTTTGTCTTTATCGTTTCGCGCAGCACACGAACATCGCGGTCGTTGATGTGTCTTCGATCCTCGCGGAGATGGCAGACGATCCCGTCGGCCCCGGCCAATTCGCAGATTGCCGCGGCCGTTACCGGATCGGGCTCCACTCCGCCTCGTGCTTCCCGAATTGTTGCAACATGATCGATATTGATCGTCAATCTCATGGCATGGGTTCCTTTAGACTCTGGTTATTACTTCTTTCGTACAACATACTTCATACGTTCGGGCGATTTCTTCACTACACGCATATCCGGAGGTAGCGTGACGACCGGGTCGAGAACGCCGCTGGTATCGGCAAGGATTTCGCGATAATCAATGGTCACCCGAATGTTGTTCTGGCGGAGCGCCGCAAGCTGGTCTATTGCCCCTCTCACCACGATATCAATACGGGGAGTTTCGAGAATCACTTCCCTGTTCTGTGGCAGGGACAGCACTTCGACCGGAAGGCCTGGAAACGTCTTCTCCGCAAACTGCCGCACATCAATACGCAGTTGAACGCGATCTGGGTGGAATACGAGCGATGGAATCGAATCGGATATCGGAACGGTTACCTCGATATCCTGCCTGAGTTGATCAAATGTTCTTGAGGCCGTCGGCCATGACCGCATGTGTTGGAGCAAACGCGATGCGCCCGTTATAGTCACACTTTCCGGAGAAACCGCCGTCTGTCCAACCTGTGCAAATCCTTCGCGGAATGTTGCACTATACCGCGCATGAACTGCTACACGGGTCGTTGTAATCGTGTCCAGCGAAACAAGCAAGGTCTCGGGAAACATCGAGATGGGCAACACGCCGAGACGTCCGCTGATTTGGTCGCCAAAATCGCGCAGTGTCAACGCGTGTTGCCTGAGCGGCATGGCATCCAGATCTATGACCCACTCCACTCCCGTTCCCCATGCGACTTTCGCCAGCCGCCATCCGTAGTCGTTGAAGGTCAGCCGGACGGACCGGGGCAACGGATTGCTGATTGCTTTGCCGGCAGGAATGCCCCGAACAACAAGCGGAGCGGTAACCTGAATCTGGTATTGGTCAGTCATGCTGACGGAAAACCAGAGGAGCAGGGCAAACAATGTTGTGGCAAGAATAATATGAACGCTTCGGGATTTCATGGTCAGGAATGGAAAAACTCCACCGGGAGTGTCCGATGGAGTTAGTCAATGCAAGGCGGTACTATGCGCCCTTTCGTTTCTTCATCAACTCAACAATCAGGAGCTTCTTGTTGGCCTTTGAGATTTGCCGTCCCGCGATACCCAGTCCGCCAACCTCACGCGCAAGAGTCCGGAGCTGGTGAACAGTCATTGCGTCCAGTTGTTCTTTGTACTCATCGTCATCGCTGCTTGCCACAAACATGTCGATTGTTTCAACGACGGAACGTTTGGGTTCGGGTGCCGGATTCGTTGCCGGAGCGGTTGCTTTGGGGGACGAGCCTCGCAGGATGGATTCAATCTCCTCGGCCGGACGCGGAATGACATGCGTTGCAATGAGATGGCCAACCCGCTGAGCTGCCGCTGCCGCGGCATCGACAGCCGCCTTTACTGCCGCGACCTCGCCGATACATTTCACGGTTACGAAACCGTTCCGAATGTACTCGGAGTCGAGGATTCGCACGTTGGCCGTCTTCACCATAACATCGGCTGCCTCAATCGATCCGACAAGCCCGCGTGTTTCAACCATGCCTAATGCGTATTCAAGCATCATCATTGCCCATGACTAAGACGCCAGCCCTGATTGCTCAAGACTGGCGCAGAAACATCCACTTCGGGATTACTTTGTTGCGGGCCGCTTCGGGAGAATCATCTCTACGTCAGAATGCGGACGCGGAATCACGTGAACGGAAACGAGCTCGCCCACACGCTGCGCTGCCGCTGCTCCGGCATCGGTGGCCGCCTTCACGGCGCCGACGTCGCCACGCACCATCACGGTAACATACCCGCCCCCGATAACTTCTTTACCGATCAGTGTTACGCGGGCGGCTTTTACCATTGCGTCAGCCGCCTCAATCGAGCCGACGAGACCCTTGGTTTCAACCATCCCAAGCGCGTCTAATGACAGGTCTGACATGTGTGATTCTCTCCTTGTGGTGATGGAAAATCATGTATCCGAAAGACTTCTTCGGAGAAAAGCCAATGCGAAGCACATGCAATATAGAGAAGCGGGAGCATAGAATCAACTTTGAGCTTTTGCCTGCTCCTTATGATCTCTCCCGAAACGGGCACGAATGGAGGGATTTCTCAATAATCCGAAAACAACGCAAAGAACAGCAACACCCCATGCTGCATTTGAGAGCGTCCAGCCAAGCTGGTATACCGTCGGTTCAAACTTGAACACAACCTCGTGCTCCCCGGCCGGCACGATCACGGAGCGCAGAATAGAATTCGTCCGATGGATCTCGGTTTGAACTCCGTCGATGTATGCGTTCCATCCGGCTGGATAGTAAATCTCACTCAATACCATCAATGATTGCGATGCGTTCTTCGTCTTCAGAACAATGTTCCGCGACTTGAAATCAACGATCTGAACACTTGCAGAACTGTCAGGCGGATGAATGTCTTTATTGAGAGGGGCCTGAAGAATGCCCGTCGATGCCGGATTAAATTCTCCCGAGTTCAACAACCGGAAAACTTCGCTGTCATCGTTTGCAACAACAGCGTTCTTCACGAAGAATGCTCGCGGCAGCGCATCACGATTTTCGTAGGTCAACACTCCGCGCCCCGCATCGGTGTGTACAAGAGCAAATCCATCCGGCAACTGTCCTTTTGCAACAAGATATCGGGCACTCAACATGTTCACCACATTCATGTTTACGGGAAAGGCCGGATCCCACCCGTTGTACAAACACGAATCAACAACCGTTTGATAAATTTTCAACTTGGCCGGACTGTAGCCACCGACAGAATGAAGGCCGTGATATTGATATGACGTTTCCTGGTACAATTCACCCAATGGAAATACCCTGAACCATTCGTTCTGCCGTCTCAATCTCTCATTTTCTTGCGAGAGAAACACAACTGTCTGGCTCGGCTGGAAACTTCCTTCAAGATTTGCCTGCGGCTGCGGGTCTATGAACTTCGCATCGATGATAAACAAATCTACCAACAAAATACCGATGATCAATGCCGCAAACAATCCTTCTCTGATTGCTTTGTTGATGTAGAGGATGATGCTCCCGATTGCCGCGCCGGCAAGCAAAACGAATTTTACATAGTCGTTCCACAGCAACTCAAAGCGGATTCTCTTGAACTCTCCGATAATCTGGGCTGTTTGTGCTCCGTAGCTTTCACCCTCCCGCGTGAACGTGAAACCGAACAGTTCAAAGAATGAGGCTTTCATCGTGAGTGCGGCAAGAAACACAACGCCGAGCACACCGAGCGTGTAGTACAATCCCCTTTTGAACTTCTCTCTGTTGAAGTCCTTTGAAATCTCCTCCAACAAATAGTGGAACCCGAACGCGCCGAGAACAGCAAACGTGAACGCGATGAGATGCAAGATCATTGCGGGCGCACGGAATTTGTTGAAGAACGGCAACATATTGAACAGCAACTCATAGAAAATCCCGAAATGTTTCCCGAACGACATGAGTAACACGAGTACTGTCAGGAGAGCAAAAAAGAGAGTCTTTGTATTCCGCTTGTACACCAACGTGATGACAGCGAGAAGAATCGGGACAATGCCGACATACACCGTCGAGGTATTGAATGGCATCGTTCCCCAGTACAGCGGCAGCCCCATTTGCTGTCCTTGCCAGTTGTGCACATACGTGCTGGAAAAGCCGAAGAACGACGGAACAAGAAGTGTCAACAACTCAGCCGGATTGAACGACCAGTTGGTTGCGTACTCCCACGTAAGTCCTCCGGTAGCGCCCTTTGTTCCGCCGCCGCGTATCGAATACTGGGCGTACTCATACACCGAGAGGTAGATGTACGATGAAATGCACAACCCGACAACCATTGCCCCTGCGAAGAGAGCCGTCTTCTTGGGAATCAGCAGCTTGTTCTCTTTGAAATCCCTGATGATGTGATAGAGGAGATAGAATCCCAACACCATCAAAACGTAGTAGACAATCTGCAAGTGATTGGTAAGCAACAACGTTCCGATGCCGACGCACAACAAACCGAAACTGAGAAGATCGCGCCGCTCAAAAACTTGGTGCGTCAACAGAAACACGAGCGGCAGATAACTTAACGCCATCAGTTTCGAGCCGTGACCTTCAGCCGCGAGAGCTATACCGTAGGGGCTGAGCATGAATGCAATTGCCCCGAGCAGGGCTGCAACGCGGGAGAGTTTCCATACGCGCAGCAACATGAACATGAACACGCCGCAGAAGAAGTAGTACACGGCAAACCAACTCCACTTTCTGTTCATGTACAGGAGGTCGAGAATCTCAACAACGATTTTCTGGGCATAGCTGACATCGTGCGGCAGGTAATGCACATTGCCGAACGTTGGCATCCCGCTGAAGAAATGAGGCATCCATAGCGGGTCAACGCCTTCTGTCTCTGCAATCGTGTTCCCGACTTTTTCATACGTCAGGGCATTTGCCGTATCGCCGCCGGTTGAGAACGCGCCATCATCAAACACGATTCCTCTGAACAAGACAAGCGTAATCAGATACAGGAACGCAACACAAAGGAGATCCTGCTTCACGGGTGAGAGCGATGAGAAGATTGAGCGTTGCGGCTGTTCGCGGAGGGGCGAGGTCTTCTTTGCTTTTGCCATGCTATCCTTGCATTCAGTTGGTGCATTTACAGTGAGAGTGGAGCAACGCAGGGCAGATTCTCAACGACGAAGCTACGGTTCCAGAATGGCGAGAAGTTTCCGCACAAACCGGTCTTTTCCGAAGTCTCTAAATCGTTCTCTCACATGGGTTTGCATGGAGGAGAGAAGCGGCTGGTCGGCGATGAGGCTGAGACTATGCTCCACAAGTTCGTCCACACTGCTCCAAAGATAGCCAGTTTTGCCGTGCGAAACAATTTCTTTTTGCCCGCCGCGGTTGACGACGACAGGAACACAACCCGCCGACATGGCCTCAATGGTGGACATGCCGAAATGTTCCGCACGCTCAGGATGCCTCTGCTCGTCAACGCCGAATCCGGCTGCATGCCAGAAAATCGTTGCCTCGTTGTAGTGTCGCTTCAGATCTTCGTATGGAGTATTGACGTGAAAATAGATGGGAAGCCCGTCTGCCGCGGCACGCAATTCGTCAAGATACCTCTGCGACGCTTCATCTGATCCGCAACTGCCGACAAGCCGGTATTGCCAGGTAGTGTTCGGCAATTGCTTGTATAATTGCTTAAATGTTTCGATGAGAATATCGTACCGCTTGTCGTTGTACAAACCGCGGAAGAACCTGCCGACGCTGAGGATGACGCGTTCCTTCGGGGTTCCCTCGACGAGGAAATCATCAATTGCCGGTTCGAGAATTGTTGAGGGAATGTCGTGAATGATGTTGAGCGAGTAACTGACGAACTTTGAATAGACAAGAACAGCTTGTGTTTCGTGCAAGCGTTTCAGAAGATCGCGACGAAGGAAGTCTTTTGCCGCCTCTTTCAAATCCCCCTTCAACATCCTCACTAGAATTGTGACGCGCGAAATGTGTCCGTAAGGGATTTGCAGCACGGCAAACGTCTGATGCGCGCGGGAACGGAAAAAGCGGTAGTTGGTGATATAGAAACAAACATCAAAACCGCCCGACATTTCCTCCGCGTGTTGCCGCAGCATGTTCAAATCGCCATCAACAAGATGGACGCGTGCAGCTTCGATATCGATCTTGAAATAACGGGAAACGGCATCCTTGTCGAAGGATGCCGTTTGCGCGATGAGTGTAACTTCGTAGCCGGCGCGAAGCAGCGTCTCACCAATTGCCAGCATGTACTTCTCGCCGCCGCCACGAGTTGACCAGTATTCTGAATAGATGAGAACGCGCTTCGTGACGGACATGCGGTAATGCTATTTGAGAAAAACGAGTTTCTTGTTCACCGACAATCCGCCGGCCTGCATCCGGTAAACATACATGCCTGATGCAACATGAGCAGCGTTCCATGAGACCTGATGCCGTCCTGCAAGACGCATTTCATCAACGAGAACGGCAACCTCTCTCCCCAACATGTCGTACACCGCAATTCTTACCAACGAAGGCTCCGGAACATCGTACTTGATTGTCGTTGACGGATTGAACGGATTCGGAAAATTTTGATACAATGCAAACTCAGTCGGAAGCGGTTGTCCGCCGCCGGCACCCGTTAATATCACCGAAACCTCACCTGAAGATACACTTTCATTCCCTGAAGAGTCAAATGCCGTGACTCGATAGTACCAGCGATTGCTGCCGGAGACATTCAGGTCTACAAACGCGTTGCCCGTTGCAGTTCCAATTCTGTTTGACGCCGCAGGAATGAAGTTTGCTGCTGCCGAACGATACACCCAATAGCCCATCACATCGGGTTCCGGTGATTGATCCCATCCGACATTCACCTGCCCAACTCCGGCAACTGCAAACGGATTCGCCGGCGGCGCCGGAGAGATGTTATCCACCGAATAGCCGCTGTCAGGATCCGAGAAGAAGACGTGCACATTGTTCACCGAGTGTGCTGATACGCGAAATACCGACCAATGCATTCCTCCAAAGCGAGTCGAATCATACAAGGTTGGTGCAACAAACGAATATTGTTCGAACCTGACCGCGGGAATCGTTGCAACAAAATCCCAAAGACCCGGGCTCCCGGCAACTCTTCTCCATACTCCGTACTGCACCACCTGTATCGAGTCCCCGATGCGATCATGAATGCTCGGATGCCAAATGATCCTGACTTGTTTTCCTTGATCGGCGGGAACGTCACGGATGGTCATGATCACGGGTGCATCGCCGGCAGCAAACGCTTGACCTCTGAGCGCGATTCGAACAACCGGCCGGTTCGGGTCGTTGCTGTGAATCGAAAGCGTTCCAGTGTCTGTCTGTGCTGCAATCGGAGTGTAGGTCACAGGAACGATACGCGAAGTTCCGGGCGGTACCGGGAACGTGACCGGTATAATGGCCTCGAAGACATTGTTGTTTGTTTCTGTTCCAAAATGCAAAGTATCTTGCAGGCCGGTATTTCGGACAACAAGGTTGATCGTTGAGTACGAACCAAGCAGTATTCGACCGAAGTCAATGGAAGTGTGCGATACTTCGATCGTTGGAACGAAGGGATTGGAAGGATGCAAGGCGCCCTTCATGATCCTCACTTCATCGATCACGCCCCGGAAAAATGTCGGCTGAACGAAATTCTCCCAACTACCCATTGTCAATGGCCGTGCATTCGTCAACGGAAACGTCACAGGATCATTCAACGGAGTTGCAGCATGTAACCCGTCAACATACAGGAAGAGTCTCCCGAGAGACCGGTCGCGAATCAATGTTGCCTTGTGCCATTGATTATCGTTAAATGACTCCGTGCTGGTGATGCGCAATAGCGTGTCGGGAAATGGAGTATCATCACGATTGCCGATGATACCTTGAACTTTCCCGTTCAGAATGCGCAAAGCGAATCCCGGAAGCGGAGCCAACCCTCTTCGGATGATCTCACCCGTATCCTGCTGGGTAGTTTTGAACCATGCCTCTACCGTGAAGCTCTGCGAAGTGTCAAAGTTCATTCCTACCGGATTCTGAACGAACACGTAGTTGTATGAACCGCTGAACGACCGCGCATTGCCGCTGACGCCGGCTACGATTGTCGTCCCGTATGCATTGCCGTCGTTGCCGTACGGACCGGAGTCGGCGACGAGAGATCCGGTGAACTCATCATAATGCCAGAGAGCAACCGTGTCGCTTACAACCGGCGGAGCGGAGCGTGCAACATTCGAAATGCGGGCCTCGTCTATCACTCCGTTGAAGTACTGCGGCTGAACGTTGTTTTCCCACTTACCGAATGTTAATGGCCGATCGCTTGATAACGGGAATATTATCGGATCGTTGATGGGTGATGTTGCAAGCACTCCGTCGACATATAGTCGGATTTCTCCCGCTCGATGATCACGTTCCAGAGTCGCGAGATGCCATTGACCATCGTTCACAAGTTGCTGGCTTCGGATTTTGACGAGCGTATCCGGAAAGAAGCTATCCTCCCTGTTGCCGAGCTCGCCCTGCAAATATCCGTCCTTGATAACGAGTCCGTAGCCGGCTGTGGGCGACAACCCTTTCCGGATCAGCCAACCCAATTGCGTTGTGGTTTTAAACCAGACATCAATCGTAAAGCTCTTGTTGGCTCCGAATCCCAACGAACCGTTCGACGGATTGTTCACATGAACAAAATCCGACGTGCCGTTGAACGAACGCGCATTGCCGAAACGTCCGTTCGTAACCGTAGTCCCGTATGCTGTTCCGTGATTTCCAAACAACGAAGTATCCCGCACGAAAGAACCGCCGGTTTCATTGTAATGCCATAACGCCACGGTGTGCTCATCAAGGACAAACGGCGCGGGCGTTTGGGCGATGAGGGCCAATGGAGAGATGAAGAGCATGAGAAAAATGATGATTGATTTCATAGAGCCTCCCTGTGCCAGATTGTCGAGAATTGGAAATAGATGGCGCTACATATCAGAATACAAGGTCTGGATTTCCTGCTGCGACAGAGCCCGACTGTACAATCGAACATCGTCGATTGCTCCGTTGAACATGTGGCTCGGAGGATCGTTGAGTCTACCGAGAATTCCACTGATCGCGGTCCGCGTGTTGGGGGAGCGCGCAATGCTGTTTGCAAAGCCGGTTGCAACTTGCTCTCCGTTCTTGTAAAGGCGCATCGTCAAGCCGTCCCACGTCGCAGCGACATGGATCCAACTGCCTGCTACGGAAAGTGATGCAGCATCAAGAATAGAAACAGCCCCGGCATCTGTGCCATCGCGAGAAATAGTAAAGCGAAGCCTGTTTGTGGGGTGAATCCCGACGGCGTAGGTTCTCCCGTCCACTCCATCAACTACATCCCATCTCGTCACAATGTGCCTATAGTCGAACCCGCCGTTATACTTGATCCAAACAGAGATCGTTAGTGCATTTCGCGGATTCAGGGCTGTATCGCGACCCGCATCAATGTATGCCGAGAAGCCGTTGAACGAGTAGGCCCTGTTCGGATTCCCAAATCGATCGGCGACCAAGGTCGCGTTGTTGACAACTCCGTGATGATTGTTGCCACTCTCATCATTCGCGTTGCCGTTGAACGGATAATACAGCAAAAGGGATGGATCCTGCGTTGGTGTGCCCCACGTGACAACAATAACAATGCGCCCCGTTGTGGGCATCAATTGTAGGGCAATGCTCGACGTTGCTCCCGGGTAAACGTCTACGTCGGTCTCACCGGAGTATCGAACGATCCCCGAGGTATCTTTAGCATCGATGCGAAGATGCCAACGCCCGACAGGAACATCATCAAAACTGCCGGTCGCACTGGAGTCCGATATTGCCATACTCAACGTACGATCAGCATATCCCGCTCTGGAGAGTGTGGCAACCACAGTGGTAATTCCCGGAGGCGGACTGGCAAACCGCAGCACCATATTACCGGCAGGCTGATTCTGATTTGAAAGATCCGGCATCGTGCCGCTGTCATTGCAGGCCAAGGAAAAGAACAACACAAAGAACAGGGAGAACATGACTTCGCGTTTCATGGTTACCTCCTTCGACAGATTCATGAAATGAAGTTGCGCGGTAACTGTTGCGTTGCATGATCAAGCCCCATGAGACGAGATGGAGCGCAAAGAACAGACCACGGGACGCTTAGGTAAGAACGGTGTCTAACATCCATCTTCAAGCCTCCGTTGAGAGGAATGCGGGGAGCAAACTAGACAGGAGACAATGAAATGTAGGGAAAAGCAGATGCCAATGTCAAGTGGAGTTTGTGCGTCTGCAGGGCGGATTGACGATGGTCAAGTAACAAGGGTGGTGCCCGAAGAAGCTGGTGAATAGTGACCTATCTCTCTTTCTGAATCAACGCAACGGCAAGTCCGGAAGCGCCTGCATTTTGATGATCGGAATAGCCGGTGTTGTATAATTCGTCAGGGTTTGCGGGCCTCCACCCGGATTCATCCGAGTACGTGAAATACAATTCGTTAATGTGGGATGAGTTGCGGGCAACGGCAAGCAGTTCTTGCCAATGAAGTGAATCATAATTGCGCAGCCAGCCATGATCCTCGAACTTGCCGAAAGGAACACTTATGTAAATCATTCCGCCGACACGAATTATGCGCATCATTTCCTTTAACGCCGCCTTGTCCATCTCCTTGTCCAAGGTGAAGTCACTTGTGTAGATGGAGTTGTCCATCCCGAAATGCTCGAGGGCGGAGATACACCATATGAGGTCAAATGACTCGTCCTGAAAATCCGTCTTGGCAATGTTTGCAACAACCGAGTTGGTGTAGAGCAGGCGTACCTCATCGCCCGCAGGAACAATGTCAACTCCGGTAATATCTACCGGGCTCGGCAGAGATTTCAACATACGGGCGTGGGCGTTCATGATATTGGCATGACCGACATCCAACACTCTTTTTCCGGCCCGATATGTCAGTTGCGCGACAAGCAATTCAACAACACGCTCCGTCATCCCTCTGCCATAATTCCTCGGAAGAGAAACTGATTGCGGAAAATTCTGTTGAGAAAGGGACAGCGCTCGTTTGATTTCCCGATCGATTTTCGGCGGAATTAACGCATGATAGGCGCTCAATACCAATTCGATCAGACTACTTTTCATTCTATCTCCTTTTGATGAAGTCGCTGTTACTTCTCCAACGTATCATAGACTTTCAAAATAGCATCAACGGCGTTTTCGACCGAGAATCGTTTGGCGCGAGCGAGTCCCTTCAATGCAAGCTCACGACGCAGTTCCTCGTTGCGGTGGAGAAGTTGTATAGCGTTGCCGATCTCAGCGGTACTCTCCGCATCGACAAGTAACGCAGCTCCTTCCCCGATCTCTTTGAGGGAAGAATTGTTGGCCGTGATTACCGGGGTGCCCGATGCCATGGCTTCCACAACCGGATAGCCGTGCCCTTCATAAAGAGAGGGAAAGACAAACATCATCGCCATGCGGTACAGCGCAGCAAGATCCTCGTCGGCAACATAATTCAACAGGTGAATCCTGTCCCGCACGGAAGATGTGTTGACCGCCGCGAGAATATCTTCATACATCCATCCTCGTCTGCCGACGATAACAAGGGACACGGTGTCACTGATTGACTTCTGAAACAGCTCGAATGCTTTCACCAACCGCGGGATGTTCTTCCGCGGTTCAAGTGTCCCGACAAACAATATGAAGGGAGTCGTCAGATGGAACTTCTCACGTACCCGATTTTCATCAAGCGGGGATCGGATATTTGTAAACACCGGATCAGTTGGAGGACGGACGACGTGAACCTTCTCTGCGGGCATGTCCATCATTTCTATCAGATCGGCCCGGGTGTTCCCGGAGAGAACTGTTACCGCGTCTGCTCTCCGAAGTGAGCGGCGGTAGAGATAGTTCCACTTTCTTGCTGTAGCTTTGTTGTAGAAATGGGGGAACTTGTAATACGCGCTATCGTTGAACGAAATGATTGCCTTTCCTTTTCCAATCGGAGGCAACAGCGGCTCGGCACCGTGAAAAACATCAAAGCGACCGAGGAAAGTCTGAATGGGCGGCACGCGCAGGTAATTCCAATACATGCGTTTCACGATTCCCGGAATTTTCGCAATCGAAAGGCGGGCGTTGGGCGTGACGAGTGACTCGATCATCTCCACATCCAAATCCGGAGCCCACCCATGAAGCAGATACGTATGTTGACGATCGGCGGCAAGCAGCCCCTGTAACTGCATCACCGCCAAACGGCCGATGCCGGCACGCTGTTGTCGAAAATGGCTGACGTCGTATGCGATGATCATGCAGGTTACTCAGACGTTAAGCTTTGTTCGGATAAACGCCTTGATATCGCGTGTTCTGCCCCCCACTTCCCTCAATGTCACGGGAACGAATTTGTTCATCTGTACAATTGTCATCCATGCAAGCACAAGAGTTGAGAGCACATACCCAATAGTCGCACCGAGCGGACCGAGCCAGGGAATGAAGACCATGTAAATCACCACCGACGCGACAAGAAGCGCCAACCCGATGTAGAATCCGAGGCGGGCGTGGCCGAGTCCCAACAATGTGTTGGAACCGACAGCGCTCGCCGGGATAATAAACGACAACACAGCGAAAATCTGCAGCATTGGTACTGCCTCAGCATAGCGGCCCTGATACACGATCCCGACAAGCAACGGCGCGAAAAACAGGAACAACACAAACACAGGAACCATGCCCACCGTGGAAAAGTTCAGCGCTTTTTCCACGAACGCTTTGAGCGACTTCGTTTCTCCTTTCGAGGCAAGGAGGGATGTTGCCGGAAGAACAAACATCTGCAATACCTGCGCCACCATGTCGAAGATGCGCGTGAAGATCTTGACCGAATTATATACCGCCACTTGCACCGGCCCGCCGAACGCGGAGAGGATAAATGAATCCGCCTTGGTGTACACCATGTAGCTGATCAAACCGCCGAGCGTGTATTTGCCATAGTCCCACACCTTGACCAGTTCTTCCTTCCCCGGCCGCCACTGCAAGCGAATCAACGAACGGGAGACCCACAACCCCAGCAACGACGACGCGGAAAGCGACAGGATGTTGATCATAATCAGATCAAGGGCCGTATCGAACAGATTCATTTTTGAGTAGGCGTAAATCAAGGCCGGCGCGCCGATGAAATGGATAAAATCCACCCAAAACACCTGTTTGATGAGAAACCGGCTCTGCAATAGGACGAGCGTGAAGTTGCGCACGAACGACGCGGCAAACATCACCGGAAGATACAACATCAGAGGCGCAAGCTTCGGGGATCTGAGCAACTCACTGAATGGATCGGCAACAACCACGATGACAAGCGAGAACGCGAGGATGAACACAATATTTAACAATAGCGCAGCACTCAAGATGCTCTTCTGATCGGCATTCTCCTCGGCGGCGAACTTCAGCAACGGCTGCAATGCGAACGCCATGGCAAGCCCGGTGACAATCAGAAAAATTTCCTGAATCAGGACAAAGTTTCCGAACTCCTCCTCCGGCAGAACGCGGATGACGAGCACAACATACGCCACACCGTACACAACGGGCAGCGCCTTGTCTGCCAACCCCCAAATGCCTTTGCTGAGATGTTTTCCGAGTTCCACTGCTACTGCCGCGCTGTAAGAAGATACCGGACTCCTGCCCAACCGTTCACCAGCAGGTTCATCCACGGGAAGACGAGCTTTTGCGGCAATGTCGAGTAGCGGAGAAAGAACCGGAAGTTGCTGATGAATTTATTCTTCATTTTAAAGAACGAAAGATGGCCGCCGCTGGCAACCGAGAGCTTGTGCCAGACTCTCGCCTTCGGCTCGAAGTAGACGGAATAGCCGGCCCGCCGTGCGCGCGTGCACCAATCCGCATCCTCCCCGTACATGAAATACAATTCGTCCAGCATACCGATCTTCTCAACAACCTCCCGTTTTGTTAGAATACAGCAGCCTGAAGCGTAGTCAATTTCACGCGTTGTATCATACTGTCCGCTGTCAATTTCACGAATGCCGGTATGCTTCATCGTCCCTGTCCACATCGAGATTTCTCCTCCGGCAAACCAGATGCGCGCCGGATCGTCGTGGTAGTATATTTTCGGGGCAACCATTCCGATCTTCGCCTCCGATTGAATGCGAAAGACAAGATGGTTCAGGAAATCCTTGTCAACCGTCGTATCGTTGTTCAGCAGACACACCAGGTCAGCCTGTTGCTCAAGGGCGTACTTGATTCCGACATTATTCCCGCCCGCGAAACGGAGGTTTTCTTTCTGTTCAAGAAGAACAACATGCGGGTGATGCTTCCTGAACTCATCCGCAGAGCCGTCGGTTGACGCGTTATCGACAACAACGATCTCGACATCCGGATACGTGAGTTGCGCAAGCGAATCGAGGCATTCGAGAGTTACGGCTTTGCCGTTCCAGTTAACGAGAATAATCAGCACACGCGCGTACGGAGCGGTAGTCACTTCACGGGCCTCTGTACGTCACAGATCATTTTCACCTCTGCGGCAGAAAGTGCCTTGTTGAAGATCATCACATTCCCGAGGCTTCCGTGAAAGCACCCGCCCCAAGTTTGTGCGTGACCGACATGCAGCTGCACTGCGTTAGTCATATCTCCGACGCTCACGGAGGCATATAATGTGTCCGGATTGCCGTTTTTATACCACCGAACCATACGCTTCTCGGCGTCGTATGTAACTGCCCAATGCTGCATTCTCCCTGCATCCACGTCGGCGTGAGAGTGGAGCATAGTGGCGGAACCCGCATCTCCCTCGATGCGTAAATTCAGTTTACGTGGAAGATACCCGTCGTTGTAAACAACGTAGCCGGGTGTGCGATCGGATTGCTTTTTGCTCACGATGCCATTGCTCTTCCCTGTTCCCCATGACGCCGGACTCATCCAGAAAAGAATCGACATCCCCGCTGGCATGTTCAGACCGGGAGAGTCGGGGGACTCAATGTACCCGTCAGTACCGCTGAACTCGAAGAAGCCGGGAAGATCAGCCCGGGTTATGCCGGAGCCGCGCATGAAGGCGTCGTGTCCGCTGCTGCTTTTGTCGGGGACACGATCGCCGGAAACGCCTTCGAACGAATAATGCGCTACAAGACCTTGATGAATGTTTGCGGGGCTGACTACAATTGATGCAATATGTTCGAACCGGATGGTCAGTTTCCCGAGAATAGTCTCGATGTCAAGTGATCGGGCGGTGAACTCGCCTTGCAGCACATCGCCGTTTGTGAGCCGGACACGTGCAAACTTTCCCGCTGTATCCATCTCAATCTGCTCAAGCATTTCAAGTTCAAGGTCGAACATCGCATACAATGTTTTGAAATGCAATTTCGTCACAATCGCGGTACCGGCAAGTTGTGATCCATCAACAAGGCGTACCGTCAGCGCCACTGCATCTCCCCCTTGAGAGGCACTAACGCGTGAAAGGGAGGCCACTAAAGCAAGAAAGACAATTCCGCCTGCTATCCGGTACAATGTCCGCATAAAATCTACTCCTGTGTCTTGGATAACAAATAGACAACTCCGGTACAGACCACTTCGCCTATCACGGGAATCTCCGCAACTTGACCTGCGGGAATGGGCTTCAACCCGAACCGGATGTGATTCGGGCTGATAAGATACGCCTGCTTGCCGGATACCGTTAATCCGTTGCGTTCAACGATTGCTTCGAACTTCTTCATACCCATCTTGAGTCTGCCGAGTTTCCTGACCTCATCCAGAAAATACTGTTCCTCGCCTTTCAAACGGGGGATAACCTGCGTCATGGCAAACGGAAGAAGATGGAAGAACGGCAACTTCGCCCACGAGGTGTTCAGCAGTTGCTGATGCGCGCCGTACGCCGAATAGTACGGCGGAAACGTGATCATGATGTTGCCCGTCGGTTTTGAGTATGCTGCAAGCTTCTTCATCACCTGATCCTTGTTGTCGAGATGCTCGAACACGTCGTGCAGGATAACAAGGTCGTACTGAAATGTACTGAACGGCAGCTCATCCTCGTACAGGTTACCGATGGCAAGGGGAATGTTGCGATGTTCTTTTAGCTCGTTGGCCGCATCTATACGTCCGACCTCAACATCGAAGCCGCAACAGGGAACGGCGCCAGCGTCGTACATTGCGCAAAGTCCGCCTCCTTCGCCGCAACCAACGTCAATAACGGAGGCCCCCTTCACCGGCGAACCCCAGTGTTCGAGCAGCGGAATCATGTACTTCGCCGCTACATCATATTCGTACTGCCAGTATTTTCGGGTTTGTTCGTGCATGCAAATCTCTCACCGCAGAGACGCGGAGGAAGCAGAAGGTTCTCGCACCAGTTCCTCAATCGCCACCGCCATCGCCTCCCAACTATACTTCTTCTTTTCGATTTCGACGTTTGCTGTGAATTCTTTCTCACGCCCTTCCTTGAAAAAGCGGAGAACGGCATGTGCCAATGCCTCGGGATCCTTCGGCAGAACGACAAAACCTGTCACGCCGTCACGCACTACTTCTCCGAGTCCGCCCACGTTTGACGCGATCACCGGCTTGTTGAAGTTGTATGCGATTTGTGCAATGCCGCTTTGCGTTGCAGACGTGTAAGGAAGCATAGCCACATCGGCAGCGGAAAAATATAACGCTACCGTCTCGTTTGCAACATAGTCCGACACAACGGTAACGTGGTCCCGCAATTCGTAATCCGACATCAGTTGTTCATACGGCTCACGTTTGTCGTAAAACTCGCCGACAACGAGAAGTCGAACATTCATCTCTTTCAGAATCATCGGCATTGCTTCCAACATCGTGAGCAGGCCTTTGTACGCACGAACGTAGCCGAAACACAACAATACCCGTTCATCGGTAATGCCTAATTTCCTGCGGGCGAATTCCTTCTCCACCGGTGATCCGAAAATGTTGTACACCGGATGCGGAATCTTCCTGTACGCAGCTTGCGGAAAGAACTTCTTCAGATCAAGCTCGACGGCATCGGATTGAACAATGAAATGATCTGCCGCTTTCAACGCGTATTTCGTAAACACAACATCGCCAGGCCGTCGTTCGTGCGGCACAATGTTGTGGCAGAGAAAGAGAACCTTCGTATTCGTTCCGCGAGTTGCAACGCGGGCAATGGTCCCGTAGCAAGGCCCGAAGAACGGGAGCGAGTATGTGAAAATGAGAAGATCGGGCTTGCGTTTTCTGATTTCCCGACCCGTACTTATCCACGTCAGCGGATTGACGGAGTCGATGCGCTGTTCTGTCGGGATGCGAATCATCTCATCCACTTCGTTCTGCGTTTTTCCCGGAAACAGGAACGCCGGATACTGACGCTTGAACGTAATCACCTGTACGGTATGTCGCTTGCTCAACTCCTGAAACAGCAGCGCCGTATGATGCGCAATACCACCGCGCCAGGGAGATGCCGCGCCGACGATAATGATGTTCATGATGCGGACTCAACAGTATCGTCACGACGCTTACGGCGAGAGAAAAGAATTCCTGCAATACACAGCAACAGCGTTCCTCCCGAAATCCACGCGCCGTTTGAGAATGTTGACGGCTCAAACCGTATCTCGACAACGTGGTTGCCCGCTTCGACAAACACGCTCCGCAGATGATAATTTGTTCTGTAGATTTCCGTTTCAACGCCGTCAACGTACGCTTTCCAGCCGGGATAGTAAATCTCGCTTAACACTAAAATTCCGGGATGACTTGTCCTGGCGCTGATCGAAATTCTGTTATTCGAGTAATCCGTAATGCGCGCCTCCGACTCCGGCTGGACGTGAAGCTCGCTCAAAGGCCTGCTTGGTTCTTTCTCAAGAACCGCTGTTGTGCGATGGTTGAACTCAGGGCTCTTGATGGAGGCCAGAACGTCTTGATCTGTTCGTGCAACATGAACCTCGTACACGAAGAACGTCCGCGGCAGGCGCGTCGTGTGTTCGACAAGAGTCTGTTGCCCGCTTTGTTCATCGAACACGGTTTTGTATTTCACGTTCAGCAAGTCAAGACTTTGTTCAGCAGAGCCGTATGGTGCATACTTGCGTTCAAGCGCAAGAGGCGTGTAGCCCTCCATCATAAAAATCCGATCCATCATGCCCTGATTGCGATCCCACCCGGGAAGCATTCCTCGCGCATTGCGGGTATTCACGCGGAACAGTTCTTTCTCCCCCTCTTTCTTGAAGAACAGAGCAAGATCACTTCGCCGGTTGAAATACTCGGCAGGATTCATCGCGCCGTTGTTTTGGCTTCCGCCGAAGACAAACATATCAACAAAAAGCAATCCGGTGAGCAACAAAGCCGCAAAGCGCGTCAGGTTTCCTTTCATCACTATTCCAAAAAGTATGCCGGCACTTGTCAGCAGAAGAAGGATCGATGGGGTGACACCTTGTGAAATCAAGGATGCTACTTGCTGATACGACGCGCCGGCGATGGAGCCGGAAAAGCTGCCGGAGGTAATCAGGAAGTAAAGAAGAATCCCGAGCCCGCTCGCGACCAGCAATGCATTGCGAAGAAGTTTCCTCTCCCGGTCGCTTTTTGACTGATAGAGGAGATATTGAAGTGAGAATGCGGAAAGCAATGCCGCCGAAAGGGTCAGCAGAATGCCCATACGGGCGGGAATTCTGAACGTTGAGAAACCCGGAATGAATTCGTGGAAGATCTTGTACAGGAAGAAATTATCGCCGAGTGCGAAGAGAATTGAAAAGACTGAGAGGCCTAACAAGAACGCGACATGTTTGTTTTTTCTCAATATGAATGAGACAACGGCAAGAAGCAGCGGCAGAATACCGAGATAGATGCATGTCTCCCAATAGTAGAAATACTGTCCCGGCCCGAAATACTCGTAGCCCGATGCCCCCGCAACCCCGAACATTTTCGGGAAAAAGAGTGTCGCCAGTTGCGACCACGCAAGCGAGCCTTCGGCTGATTTCTCGAATGTAATTTGCGCCCTGTCTGAAAGATCCGACAATTCAAACGTCGGCAACAGTTGAATCATTGCAATCGCAACGGATATCGCGACAATGCTTGCCGCCTTCGCCGACATGACAAGCGCAGGTCGTGACAACAACTGATTTCCTTTGAATGTTGTCAGCAATTCCAGCAGCAAGTACAATCCAAGAAACATGTAGAGATAGAGTGACAATTGTGGATACCCTGCGAGTATCGAATGGCCCAACACCAATCCACACACAAACACATATAGCCAGCGTTGTTCGCTCAGCGCTTTACGGAATAGAAGAACGACAAGCGGGTACCATGCAACAAGCGTGACGTTCTGCTGATGAATCGCGTGGACAATCATGTAGCCGGAAAGCATATACGCAACAGCGGCAAACAACGCGGGAATGTTGTTCAGTTTGAACGATTTGGCGAGATAAAACATGCCGACTCCCGCCAGCACAAAATGGAGAATGATCATCAACTCCAGCCAGTAGTAATTCAGCGAGCCGTTACTGACAAACAGTGTGAGCAGCAGACAAGGAATATACAGCACAGTCGTTTGAATATCGGCAAGGAAGGGCATGCCGTTGAATGTGTAAGGATTCCACAACGGCAACTCGCCCGATGCGAGAGACGTGGCCGCGAAGGTGCGGAAGGGATAATTCTGATAGATGAAATCCTCCCAGAAGTATGCCTGACCGAGAATGATTTTGTGGAAAAACACGAAGACAAGCGCGGAGAGAATCAACACACACTGCATGTTCGTGGGTTCGAACTGGCGAACCGGAGCCGGAGCGCGTGAAGGCGTGGATTTCTTTTCAGCTTTTGACATGAGGCATTTCGAGGATTCCGATTACTGAGGCAAGGCAGAAGCGCGGAGCCGCTATTTGATATAGTCGCGGATAGCGTACTCGTCGGTTGTGCGCTTCGACTTGCTGATCATCTCTCCCAACAATCCGATGGAGATGAACTGAATCCCGACAATGATAAGCAGAATGCCGCCGAGAAACAGCGGACGATTGCTGAGGGCCGTTCTTCCCAAATACCATTCCACCGCCAGCCACCCATCGATGACAAGCCCCGCACAGACGGCAACCATTCCCCAGAACCCGAAGAGATGCAGCGGACGCCGGAAGTAGCGCGTGGTAAACAATACGGTAAGCAGGTCGAGAAATCCTTTCCAGAATCTGCCGATGCCGAACTTGGTTTTGCCAAATTTGCGCGGGCGGTGCTGCACCACCATCTCGCCCACCTTGAATCCCTCGTTATGCGCCAGCACGGGCACGTACCTGTGCAACTCGCCATACACTTGCACGGACTTCACTACTTCGTTCCGGTACGCCTTCAATCCGCAGTTGAAATCATGAATCTTGATGCCCGACATCACTCTCGTTACGAAGTTGAAGAACCTTGACGGGATTGTTTTGGTGATCGGGTCTTTGCGGACCTTCTTCCAGCCGGAAACAAGATCGTACCCTTCTTCCAACTTTCGAATAAGGCTCGGAATTTCCGCCGGATCGTCTTGCAGGTCGGCATCCATGGTAATCACATATTCGCCCTGCGCCTTCTCAAAACCGACAGCAAGTGCGGCACTCTTTCCGAAGTTGCGCCTGAAGCGAATGATCTTGACGCGCCCGTCAATCCGTTTCAAATCACGCAGTACCTGAAACGACTTGTCGGTGCTGCCGTCATCAACAAAGATCAACTCGTACCGTGAGTTGGCACGTTGCAGCGTTGAGCGAAGTTGGCTGTGCAATTCTCTCAGCGAGCCCTCCTCATTGTAGAGGGGAATCACAACGCTCACGCCAAGGCGGTTCGTGTGCTGGTGAAACTGCGGCCTCCGCTCCTGCTGTGCACGCTGAATCTGTTGGTTTTGTTGAGGGCGGCTTGCTGCCTTTTCGGACTGAACTGTTTCAACGGGTTTCTCGGCTTCCTGCCGCCTTTGCCGGTAATAATTGCGTCCGCGTTGCGGGCGGCTTTGACGTTCGGGCGGTTGACCCTGTTGGCCGGAGGAATCGGTGGTTTGGTCAGGCATGTGGCTGCTCATTGAAAACACTGATCCCGACATCGTCGGGACTGAAACTGTGATTCAAAGTAACCAAAAGGCCACGGAAAATCAACGAAACCTCTAAATCCCGAGCCCTCACCCGAGGATAGCAGATTCGTGGGGCGATTCTGCACTACGGGATTCGACCTTCCCAAATGATAGATTTTCGGACATGGCGTGTAGGGAAGATCGGAGTCCGTTGTCAGGAATTTCGAAGTAATTTTCAGGATTCTCCTGACAGACAATCAGTCTTCCAGGAGTTACATTTCATATGTGTACGTTGATATGTGAGGAACCCATGCTGAATCCGAAACTTGTCGAGAGCCGATTCCAGGACGTTCTGGAAACGATCAATGCCCAATCCAGCAAACGGATTCAGATGTTGAGGATTGTCGAGTTCTTTGAAGTTCTTCTGGAAACAAAGAGCAACCAGTTGATACTTGAGTACGCTCCGGTACTTATCGTTCGACTTTCACGGATTGTCAACAGCATCGAATTCACAGAGGAGAATATCGGAATCGCAGACCGGCTTAGCCCAATCCTCTGGTCATTTGCAGTTGAATACAACCAGGTGGGCAATACAGGGATTTGCCTCGCTATGCTTCGTAAACTGGCCGAAGCGCGCATGCAACTCCAATCCGCCGCCTGATTCAGCACCCGAATCCTCGCACACCAATTCGTCGCTCTTCCTCATTCAGATTCGCAGCACGTCCCTTAAACTCTCTCGCCGACTCCTAAGCGGGCGCGCCGCATGTCCGTCTGAAGTCTTGCCCTGACCCAGTTTAGAGGAAGAGAATAACCCACCATGTGTGTAAACCCTGGCACATGGTGGGTTGACTTTTTTTACTCCCCACTCCGGCCCGCAGCTTACCAGCTTCCGACCCCTCTTCGTTGAAATTCCCTCGCAACATTTATATATTCTTTCACGTCAAAATTGAGAAATCTGTGCTATTTAAGGACACTCGGAGGATGAATGTCGTACGACATCAAGGCAATTAACGAAAAGATTCAGCGCGAAAGCGGATTCATTGACCTTATGCAGATGGAAATCGGGAAGGTTATTGTAGGGCAGAAGTACATGGTCGAGCGGCTCCTCGTCGGCCTGCTGGCAAACGGGCATGTTCTGTTGGAGGGTGTTCCGGGTTTGGCCAAAACGCTTTCCATTCGAACGCTTGCCGATGCCATTGCCGCAAAGTTCCAGCGAATCCAGTTTACCCCTGACCTGCTTCCCGCCGACCTGGTCGGTACGATGATCTACAACCAGAAGGAAAGCACGTTTCAGGTAAAGAAGGGGCCTGTGTTTGCAAACTTCATCCTTGCCGACGAAATCAACCGCTCACCGGCAAAAGTGCAAAGCGCGTTGTTGGAGGCAATGCAGGAACGGCAGGTAACAATCGGCGAGCAAACGTTCAAGCTCCCGGAGCCGTTTCTGGTTCTCGCAACGCAGAATCCCATCGAGCAGGAAGGAACGTACCCCCTTCCCGAAGCACAGGTTGATCGCTTTATGCTCAAGGTGAAGATTGATTATCCTTTGAAGGATGAAGAACTGCAAATCATGCGGGCAAACGTGAACGGCACACAGAAATCCGCCAACAACGTTATTGATCCCGCCAGCATTATTAAGGCACGGAACGTCGTAAACGAGATTTATATGGATGAGAAGATCGAGCGGTACATTCTCGATATCGTGTTCGCAACCCGTTCTCCGAAAGACTACAATCTCGCCAAACTCTCGTCGTTAATCAGCTATGGTGCATCGCCGCGAGCCACCATCAATCTCGCGCTTGGCGCCAAAGCGTACGCGTTTATCAAGCGGCGCGGGTATGTGATTCCGGAGGATGTCCGCGCTATCTCGCTCGATGTTCTGCGCCACAGAGTTGCCGTTACTTACGAGGCCGAGGCGGAGGAAGTAACATCCGAACAGGTTGTACAGGAAGTGTTGAACAAGATAGAAGTGCCGTAAGCCGGACTCGTCAGACGAATGGAAACGCGAGAACTTCTTAAAAAAGTCCGACAGATTGAAATCAAGACCCGCGGCCTGGTGAACCAGGTGTTTTCGGGCGAGTATCATTCCGTCTTCAAAGGCCGGGGAATGGAGTTCTCCGAGGTGCGCGAGTATCAATTCGGCGACGATATTCGATCCATTGATTGGAACGTGTCTGCCCGCTTCAATCATCCCTTTGTGAAGATTTTTGAAGAAGAGCGTGAGCTGACGGTAATGCTGCTTGTTGATTTCAGCAAGTCGGGAAGTTTCGGATCTGTTACACACATGAAGAACGAGATTGCCGCCGAGATTTGCGCCGTGCTTTCCTTTTCGGCAATCAAAAACAACGACAAGGTGGGATTGATTCTCTTCACGGATGCGATTGAAAAGTTCGTGCCGCCGAAGAAAGGGCGGGCTCACATTCTCCGCATCATCAGGGAGTTGATTTCGTTTACGCCAACCGGAACCGGAACAAACATCAAACAAGCGCTCGAATATTTCAATCACGTCAACAAGAAGCGAACGATTGCCTTTCTGATCTCCGACTTCATTGATGAGGGATATGACCAAATCCTTCGTATCGTGAGCAAGAAACACGATGTGATTGCCATCGAACTTTCCGATCCGCGTGAGGAACAGATGCCGGATGCGGGGTTGATCAAGATGCGCGATGCCGAGACAAACACGGAGCGCTGGATCGATACGGGCGACCGGCGGGTACGGGCACACATCGAGCAATTCTGGAAACAACGCAACGAGGCGCGGAAGCAGCTGTTTCTCCGCAGCCGGGTGGATGCCATTCCGGTTCGCATCGACCGGCCGTATATCAAGCCGATTGTGGATTTCTTCAGATTAAGGGAAAAGCGATTGTGATGAGGAAGCGGGCTGTTCTCGTTCTTTCAACGATGGTGATTGTATGTTTGTCCGGATTGCTGCAAGCACAAACGCCGGCTGCGCGGGCGTGGGCCGATTCGACATCGTTTCTGATCGGTGACCCGATTACTATTCATGTCGAGATTACACACCAGGGCAAGGAGGTGTTTACGTCCCTCGTCGGCGACACGTTAGGCGCGTTTCATATTCTCGGCCGCAGCAACGTGAGGAAATCCTCCTCGACTGTTTCACGGACAATATTCACCGTTGCCGCGTACGATTCCGGCACAGCAATTCTGCCGCCTTTGCAGTTCGCTTTCACAGCTCCGCACGACTCTTCCACGCAACTCATCGCTACAAATCCTCTCATCTTCAAGATTCATCTTGTTGAAGTTGACACATCGCAAGATATCAAGGATTTGAAACCGCCGCTCTCTATCCCGATCACTCTGGCGGAACTTTCCCTCATCGCCGGTACGATTGTCGGATTGGCGTTGATTGTCTATTCACTCTACCAATACAGAAAGCGAAAGCAAGGACAGGTTGTTGAAGAAGAATACATACCGCCGCCCAAATTGGCTCATGTGCAGGCATTGGAAGAGCTTGCCGCACTGAAGGAGAAACGACTCTGGCAGCAAGGACTCATCAAGCCGTTCTATTCCGAAGTGACTGAAGTGATGCGCCGGTATTTCGAGCACCGGTTCGGGTTTATGTCATTGGAGCAGACAACGGATGAAACGATGGACAGCCTGCGCCGCTTTGCCGTTGCGCATCCTGTTCTGGAGCAGGCCGATCGAATGCTGCGTAGCGCAGATCTTGTGAAGTTTGCCAAGTACCAGCCGGCAATTCCCGAGCATGAGGAAATGCTTTCGCTCGCATTTGAGATTGTCGACAGAACGAAGGTTCTTGACCTTCCGACGGAACAACAACAGGAAACGCGGGAGGCCGCGCATGTTTGATCCGAACATCACATTCGCCAATCCTCAGTATCTCTACGGACTTGCAATTGTTCCGCTGCTGGTGGCGTGGTACATCATGCGCAACAGCCGTCACACAAGTGACCTTCAGTACTCCAGTCTCCGGCCGTTTGCCGGCATCAAGCCGACAATGAAAGAACGTCTGCGCCATCTTCCGTTCATTCTTCGTATGCTTGTCATTACGATGCTCCTTGTCGGCGTGGCACGTCCCCGGACTACGTCGAGCGGCGAGAATGTGTACACGGAAGGGATCGACATCGTATTGCTGTTCGATATCTCCGGCAGTATGCTCGCCGAGGATCTGCGGCCAAACCGGATTGAAGCTGCACGGCAGGTTATGATGGATTTTGTTGACGGGCGCACGAATGACAGGATCGGGCTTGTGATTTTCGCGGGGGAGAGTTTTACACAATGTCCTATGACGCTTGACTATCGCGTTCTGAAAAATCAGCTCAGGACAGTGAAGCAGGGCGTGATCGAAGACGGAACGGCAATCGGTATGGCAATTGCCCAGGGCGTCAACCGCTTGAAGGAGAGCAAGTCCGCCAGCAAGGTGATTATCCTGCTCACGGACGGGATCAACAACCGCGGCGAAATCGACCCGGTTACCGCTACGCAGATTGCGCAGACGTTCGGCATCAGAATGTACACCATCGGCGTCGGAACGAGCGCCGGACAGGCGCCCTTCCCTGTTCAGACTCCATTCGGCACCCGCTATCAGAATATGACGGTGGATGTGGATGAAAAGACGCTCACGAAGATCGCCGAAATGACGGGCGGGCAATATTTCCGGGCAACCGACAACCGCTCGTTGAAGTGGATCTACCAGGAGATTGATGAAATGGAGAAGACACGCATAGAAGTCCGTTCGTACCGTTCCTACACAGAATTGTTCTACGGCTGGGCCTGGATCGGACTGTTTGCGATGGTGATGGAAATGGGGCTGGGTCTCACGTATTTACGAAAGCTGCCGTAGCTATGATTCGTTTTGCGCATCCCGAACACCTGCAACTGCTGTTTGCGATTCCCGTACTTCTGATTGGATACTGGTACGCCGCGCGCCTTCGGAAAGCGCGGTTTCGCCGGTTTGGAGACATTCCCATTCTTCAGCGGCTGTCTGAATCAGCGAGCGGGAAGAAACGCTTTGCAAAGTTTCTCCTCTTCCTCATCGCGTTTGCAACTCTTGTCGTGGGATTGGCAAATCCTCAAATCGGAACGCGGCTGCAGGAGGTGAAACAAGAGGGCGTTGACATATTCGTAGCGCTCGATGTATCATTGAGCATGAAGGCCGAGGATATCAAACCAAACCGTCTCGAGAAGGCAAAACTCGAAATACGCAATCTCATCGACAGGCTCGGTGGCGACCGTATCGGGCTTGTGGTTTTTGCGGGCGAGGCTTATACACAGTTCCCTCTCACAACAGATTACAGCGGTGCGAAGCTGTTTCTTGATGTTGTTGATGTGGATGCAGTGCCCATACCTGGAACGTCCATCGGCGCGGCGATTCAGCGGGCAGTCGAGTCGTTTGACTTTGAAGAACCGACAACCAAGGTAATCGTCATTATTACTGACGGGGAGAATACCGAAGGAGACGCATTCCCGGCGGCGGAAGAGGCGGCAAAGAAGGGAATTCTTCTCTATACTGTCGGTCTCGGTTCGCCGGGCGGAACGCCGATTCCCATCTACAGCGCGTCGGGCCAGCAGGTTGATTTCAAGCGTGACAGGCAAGGCACTATCGTAATGACAAAACTTGATGAGGTGTCGTTGGAGCGAATCGCAGCCATCGGCAAAGGCGCGTACTATCGCGGCACCAACACGCAGGATGAGTTGAACGAAATCTACAAAGCCATTAATGCCTTACAAAAGCATGAATTCGGCACGAAGCAATTTACCGACTATGAATCACGATTCCAGTTCTTTTTGGCCGCGGGAATTCTTCTCCTGCTCGCGGAGTTATTACTCTCAGAACGGAAGATTGCGTGGCTTGCCAGATGGAACCCCTTGAAACAAGAGATGGAGGTATGAGGATGAGATACGCGTTCATTGTCTGCAGTCTCTGCATCGGTATGTTGTCAGTGCATGCGCAATCGGTTCGCTCGCTCGTCAATGGCGGCAACGACAAGTACTCCGGAAAGAACTATGCCGAAGCCGAAGTGGATTACAGAAAGGCCTTGGAGAAGGATATCACCACGGTTCCCGGCCACTTCAATCTCGGCAACTCGTTGTACAGGCAGGACAAGTACGACGAGTCCATCAAATCCTTCGAGGACGCAATTCAGAAGAGCGAAACAAAATCCGCGAAGGCAAAGGCGTACTACAATCTCGGCGATGCGTACGTGAAATCCGAAAAATACGAGGAGGCGGTAAAGGCATTTACAGAATCCCTCAAGCTCAATCCGACGGATTTTGATGCGAAGTACAATCTCTCATATTCCCTGAACAAACTTCGCGACCAGCAACAACAGCAGCAGAATCAGAAGAACGACAAGAATCAGGAGAAGAACAAAGACAAGCAAGATCAAAACAAGCAGGACCAACAGAATCAGGATCAGAACAAGCAAGACCAGGAGAAGAAGGATCAAGATCAGCAGAATCAAGACAATCAGGATCAACAGCAGCAAAACCGGCAACAACAACAGCCCCAACAACAGGAACGACAGATGTCGAAGGCGGATGCCGAACGCATTTTAGAAGTTCTGAAAAACAATGAGAAGGAAGTCCAGAAGAAATTGCGACCGCGCGCTGCAAGCCGGCCCAGAACGGAGAAGGATTGGTAGGATGATAATGGTCAGGTTGATTTCGTCGTTCCTGCTTTTCTTCAGCGCACTGGTTCTGGTTCCGCGGACATTTGCGCAGGATCCGACATTCGAGGCAAGTGTGGACAAGAATCCGGTTGCCGTTGGCGACCAGTTCACGCTTTCGTTTGTTCTTCGTAACGCCGGAATGGGCGGGGGCAAGAACATCAAGCTGCCGAATCTGGATCGGTTTCACATTATGATGGGGCCGAGTACCTCAACGAGCATGCAAATCATCAACGGCGCGGTCTCATCATCCGCAACGTACAGCTATGTGCTGCAACCGAAGGATGCGGGAACATTCACAATCGGGGCCGCAAGCATAGAAGTCGGGAACAAGACGTACTCGTCCAACAGCTTCACCATCGAAGTCGTCAAAGGCACACCCCAGCAGCAAAAGCAACCGAAGGCACAACAGGGAACATCGGGCGACGTTGATTCGCAGCTTTCGCAAAACATCTTCTTGCGGGCATCTGTCGAGCGTACCCGCGTGTTGCAGGGGGAACAGGTTAACCTCGTGTACAAACTGTACACGCGCGTCCCCGTTCAGAACTACAATCTGACCAAGGCGCCGACAATGACGGGCTTCTGGAGCGAGGATGCTGATATGCCGAAGCAGATTCAGTTGACGACCGAAACAGTAAATGGCATCCAGTATCAGGTGGGCGTCATCAAGAAAACGGCACTTTTCCCGACGCAATCCGGCACACTGGAAATCGGCCCGATGGAAATCACCACCATTGTGACTGTACGCGATAGACGTTCGTGGGACCCGTTTGATTCGTTCTTCAATGATCCGTTTGGAAGGCAGATTGAGTATGTCGTGAAGGGAGAGCCGGTTCGAATCAAAGTTGATCCGTTGCCTCCGGGCGCGCCCGCGAGTTTCAAAGGAGCCGTCGGCAAGTTCACAATGAATGCCAAGATCGACAAACAGGAAACATCGGCCAACGAGCCGATCAGCCTGAAAGTAACAATCAACGGAACCGGGAATATCAAAGTTCTTGAGTCGCCCGCTGTGGAATTTCCCGCCGACTTTGAACAGTACACCCCGAAAGTTTCGGATAATGTGAATCGCCGCGAGGCCAGAATTTCCGGTTCGAAAACATTCGAGTATGTTCTGATTCCGCGCTATCCCGGCAGAAAAATAATCAAACCGGTGGAGTTCAGCTATTTTGACTTAGGGAAGAAAGACTACGTCACACTCAAGTCTTCCGAAATCGAATTGAATGTTGAGAAAGGTACTGCCTCTCCGACACCGTTTATTTCAACGGGGCGCCGTGAGGATGTACAATTACTCAGCGAGGATATCCGCTTCATCAAAGTGTCGCGCCCCTCCTTCACGAAACAGGGGGAGTACCTGCACTCCAGCGGGACCTTCATTGCGTTGATGCTTCTTCCGTTGGCGGGACTCGCCGGTGCGTTCGCCTACACACGACAACGGCAGGCCGTCATGAGCGATCTGGTCACCTACCGGAACAGGCAGGCAATCAAAGTGGCCCGCAAGGGATTGAAGAACGCCGAAGTTCTTCTCAAGGACATTACGGCAGGAAAGGAATCTTCTTCAGAAAAGAAACTGCAGTTCTATTCTGAAATTGCCCGCTCCATCTGGAAATATTTGGGAGACAAATTGAATATCCAGCAAGCAGATCTGTCAATTGACGGGGCGGTGACGGAACTTGAGAAGCGCCCGGTCAACGGCGAGATTTCGAATTCTCTTCGTTCGCTGTTGGAATCGTGTGAGATGGCTCGGTTTGCGCCGACAAGTTTGTCTGATGAGATGATCCGCCATACGTATGACAGCGCCAGCAAGGTGATTGTTGACATTGAACGAACGCTGAGGTCATGACAAAAAGCCGGTTCACAATACTCATCCTTCTGTTCCCGATCGCGTTAGCAGCACAGCAAACGCCGGAGCAGCTGTTCGACGAAGCGAACCGGGCCTACCAACAGGGAAACTTTTCCGAGGCAGCCGCACGCTATGAACTCATTCGCGAAAACGGAGTAGCGGATGCAACCATCTTCTATAACCTCGGCAACGCGTACTACAAATCGGGCAACATTAGCAAAGCCATTCTGAACTATGAACGGGCACTGAAACTGGCTCCGAACGACGACGACCTTCTGCACAATCTGCAACTGGCCAATCTCATGATCGTGAATAAGATTGATCCGGCTCCCCGCTTGTTTATTTGGGATTGGTGGGATGCCGTGAAGAACACGTTTTCGCTGAATGGCATTACTTGGATCGTGTACGGTCTTTTTCTCCTCTTCACGGGCTCAATTATTCTTGTACTGCTTGCGCGCTCGTTCACGATTCGGAATGCAGGGGTCGTGGCGGCATTGGGAAGCTTCCTCTTGCTGGTTGTGAGCAGCATGATCTTTGCCGGGAAGCTAAACGTAGTCCAAAGCTCGGACACGGCAATTGTCACTGCAAACATCGCGACCATAAAGAACTCGCCTGATGAGAAGAGTACAGATGCTTTCGTTCTTCATGAAGGAGTGAAGGTGTTCATAACCGACAAGGTGAATGAGTGGTTGAAGATTCGACTTGCTGATGGAAAAGTGGGATGGATTGATGAAAAAGCTGCCGAAATCATCTGAAATCGTTGAATTACGTTGGGAATCACCGGAAGTAGGAAGCCCCCGTCGTCTGTGCCGGAGGCTCCATTGTTTAAATTATGAGTGCAGCCTTCACTTCTCGTTTAGTAGAGCCTCAACTGCTGAAACAAGTTCGTCGGACAGTGGTTTCACGCGGGAGAGAAACTTGTGGGTTAGATTCCCGTTTCGATCAACCAAATACTTCTGGAAATTCCACTTCACATCCCCGCCGACTGTGGGGTTCGAGGTTATGAGTTTGTAGAGCGGATGTTGATCACTTCCTTTCACCGAAATCTTCGAAAACAAGTCAAATGTCACTCCATAGTTCCGGTCGCAGAAGGCATTGATCTCCTCATCTGCTCCGGGTTCCTGCCCTCCGAAGTTGTTTGCCGGAAACCCCAGAATTATCAATCCCTTATCTTTGTACTTCTGATGCAACGCTTCAAGCTCCTTGTATTGCGGCGTGTAACCACATTCAGATGCCACATTGACCAGAAGCAGAACCTTCCCTTGGTACCTTGAGAAATCAATCTCTCTTCCATCAATATCTTTCATGGAAAAGTTATAAATGGAATTCTGGCTACCCGCTAAGGAACTCACGGTCGATCCCCATAACATTGTAATAATGACAAAGGCACCCGTCGGTGTACGGAGCAAAGCACGGAACAGTGGTTTCATAAGGTCGCCTTTGTTTACAAACAGTAGGTAGATCGTTACCGTTAGAACCTTCCGGCTTGAGTGAAAGTTCCGGCACATCATGCAAAATAAATAACGATTGGTATGTCCGATTGCTCTTGACTTTCCTGAAATCTTTCGTACCTTACGTGTGAAGTCCGATCTTTGTATATCATTTCACGGTGCTTCTTTGAGGCGAGGATCCGGGGGGGTCTTCTAAGAACTATTTGGAAGAAAAGGAGGCGGCAATGAACAAGAGCAAACGGGTAATGCGTCGGGCAATCCTTTCCAAGTTGTTTGAGTCCCTGGAAGAACAAGGAACCGTCTTCCATCCCCGGGAGTCATTTCTCAATGGCGATCTCTCCATTCATGAAATCGACGCATTGCTTGCCTTCAAGAGCAACGCGCAACTCGAGGAATTGCGCCACGCCCTCGACCGGTTGGAGAGCGGCACGTATGGTGTTTGCATCAGTTGCAAATCATCCATCAGCCAGGACGTTCTGGATGTCGACCCTGCCCAGCGCTTTTGCAGCATCTGTGAGCAGCGTTTACTGGACCCGGTGCATCGGCCCGACTACTTCCACATGACAAGCAGGGTATAACGGTACTCCCGAAAACGCCTGCCCTCGGAAACGTTCGTTCTCTGACGAGAGTGATTCTTGGAATTCTGCGCGTAATCCCCTACCTTTCAACAGATTTCAGCCACCTAATACTATTCTTCCAAAGGAATACTGCATGAAGCGCGACCTTGTTTCATTTGCCTCGTGGAATGCGCAAGAACTCTCGGACATGTTCTTGCTCGCTACTAAAATCAAGAGCGGCGATCTGCAACATTTCACTCCGTTGGTGCACAAAAGCGCAGCTCTCATCTTCGAGAAACAATCACTCCGAACCCGGGTATCGTTCGAAGTCGGAATCGCTCAACTCGGGGGACATCCTGTTTTTTTGCAGCAGGAAACCATTGGCATTGCAACCCGTGAATCCGTTCACGATGTGGCATCCGTTCTTTCACATTATAACGAACTGATCATCGCGCGGACGACAAAGCATCAAACCGTAGTCCAACTTGCTGAAAGCGCCACCGTTCCGGTCATTAATGCCATGACGGATCTCGTTCACCCGTGTCAGGTCCTGGCCGACTATTTCACACTCCAGGAGATCGGCAAGAGTTCCGCTTCGACAAAGCTCGTTTTTGTTGGAGATGGGAACAATGTTGTCAACTCATTGCTTGAACTCGCTGAAAAACTCCCGATCCATCTGGTTATCTCATCGCCAACCGGATATGAGCCGCATCCGAATGTTCTTGAACAAGCAGAGGCGTCCGGCATCAGCAAGATACAACTGGTGCCCGATCCCTTCGAAGCAGTCAAGGATGCCGACGTCATCTACACCGACGTGTGGCCGACAGCGCGCGATTCGGGTCGGCGGCAGATTATTTTCAAGCAACATCAAGTGAACGCGCAATTGTTGAAGAATGCAAAGCCCGATTGTGTTGTGATGCATCGGCTTCCAGCCAACCGCGGCGAGGAAATTACGCGGGATGTGCTTGACGGTAAGCACTCTATTGTTCTCCAGCAGGCAGAAAACCGGCTGCATATCCAGAAGGGTGTCATTGCCTATTTGTTGGGGCACCGGCCTTAGGCTTATGTCTTTATTTTGCTCCAATGAACACAATTCTGTACGTTTCAAACACTGCCCCGAAGTCAAAACAAGACGATTTCGGGGCGTTGTTTTTGGCATATTGATTGACCCTTAGGTGATAGAACGGTGATCAATTTCAATTAGTGAGGCGAGCATGAAAACGACGTTGTTAGTCCTGGGATGTTTTCTCGGATTGAATATGCTTTCATCGGCAACAGCTTCAGCGCATCCGCGTCCACAAGGGGGAGCAACGTTCAGAGTCTTCTACGACGGCCTTGCTCCTCACGGAGAGTGGATATCTATCAGCGGCGGAGTGTACGGTTGGCGTCCTTTGCGAATTGAGTCGGGCTGGCGTCCCTACACAGTGGGTCGTTGGTGGTGGACAAATGATGGGTGGTATTGGATGAGTGACGAACCGTGGGGTTGGGCAGTGTACCACTACGGACGCTGGCATTTTGACGACTATTATGGCTGGGTTTGGATTCCTGGGTACGATTGGGCCCCGGCATGGGTTGAATGGCGCTACGGACCCGACTACATCGGGTGGGCTCCGCTCAGTCCGTATGCAGTGTTCAGTGTGAGTTGGGGAATTCATTATCGTACGCGCTGGTATACACCGGTACACTGGTGGTCGTTTGTCGGCTGCGGCTACATGACATCGCCCAACGTGCATCGGCACATCTACCGTCATGAAAACAATACGCGCTATATCGGCGTTACCCGGACAGGCGGCAGTGTGCGACACAGCGGCGGACGCATTGTAACCCGCGGACCGGAGCGTGAATTTGTCGAGCGCAGAGGCAATGTACGCATTGAACCTGTCGGACTACGCGATGTTGATGACCGTCCGGTAGAGCGCTTCTCACAAGATGGAAACCGCGGACAAATAGAAATCTACCGGCCGCGCATACAGGAGCGGAGCGCTGACAACGCAATTGAACGGCCGGAACGCGTTCGTGAAGAAGCAGGTCGTTCTTTGGATATTGATACGCGAAAGATTGATACACGTTCCCGTGAAGTGGCACGCGATGAGGGGAGAGACCTGAAGCGAATTGACGAATTCAGAACGCGCAACGAATCGGGAAGAAGTCTTGAACGGCAACCGGATGCCGGCCGTCGCAGGGATGACGGCATGTTAAAGGGCCCTGTTGATGACGCAACACGCAGCCGTGAAGGAAGAAGCAGGGAACAGAGCGGGCAGGAGTCACCGAAGCGCGATGACGGTCGAACGTATGATCGACCATCCGGAAAAGGCGGGGAGGGGCGGGAACGCCAGCCCGAGGTTCGTCCGTCACAGCGCCCCGACCGGGAACAACAGCCGCGCAGCGATCCCCGACGTGAAAACTCAGTCGAACGTTCACGGGGTGGCGAAGTCCGGTCGGCGGCGCCCGAACGACGGGTCGAAACGCCCCGCAGTGATTCACCCCGCCGGCAAGACAGTGGCGGGCGAAGCGACAGCGGAAGAAGGGGAAGGTAGTACGGACATCTCACCGGAATCACAAACGGCTGCCGGTCTATCGGCGGCCGTTTTCTTTTTGACACGTCTCTTTACCGTAACGCTTGGGCAAAATCCGATTTCAAATCTTCAAGACCTTCAACGCCAACGGAAATGCGAATCATACCCGGGGTGACTCCATGATGGCGCAACTCGTCATTCGTCATGTTGATGTGGGATGAATACACCGGTATGCTTACGAGTGTTTCCACTCCTCCCAGGGACATGGCATTCACCGCAACGCGCAACGAATCGCACACACGAACTGCTTTCTTCACGCCGCCTTTCACTTCTATCGTGACCATTCCACCGTAGCCCTTTCCTCCCGCATCAACCATCTGTCGTTTCGCAATCTTGTGTTGAGGGTGGGAGGAAAGGCCGGGATACAGCACGCGGTTGACGTTCGGGTGTTTTTCGAGAAATCTCGCAAGGCCCATCGCGTTTTCATTTTGACGCTCCACCCGCAACTCGAACGTCTTCAGGCTTCGATACAGCAAATACGACATGAAGGGATCTGCACTGCCGCCGTAGTATTTCAGTTGGGTGTGAACCCCTTTGACAAACTCCTTCGAGCCCGCAACAACTCCCGCAAGCAGGTCGCTGTGCCCGCCGAGGTATTTCGTGCCGCTTTCAACGATCACATCTACCCCAACTGCAAAAGGATTCTGGTTGACACAAGAAGCAAACGTGTTGTCAACCATCGTGACGATCTTTCGGACAAATTTCCGCTCGGCTCGTTGTGTTGCCGCTACCAGTGTTTTGATATCGACAACATTCAATGTCGGGTTTGTCGGTGTTTCGCAATAGATGAGTCGAGTTCTCGGCGATGCGAGATCTATCAGAGACTCCGGCCGTTCGGGGTTCATGTACTTGACTTCCACACCGTGTCGGGGGAGAATATCCCTGAAGAAACGGTACGTTCCTCCATACAGCGCCGGCGTGCTGATAATCTCATCGCCCGTTTTCACAACAGAAAGCACAGCCGAAGTAATCGCAGCCATTCCGGAGGCAAGCAGCAATGCTTTTTCCGCATTCATCATCAACGCAAGACGTTCTTCCACCTCCGCAGTTGTCGGATTGTGGTAGCGCGTATACACCATTACGTTCGGATCGCCTTGGGCGTACCGAACCGCATTATCCGAGCTCTCAAATCGGTACGTCGAGGTCTGATAGATTGGAGTGGACACTGGCCCTTTGTATGCGTACAGCTTTGAGCCATGAATAGCCCTTGTGGCAAGTGAGATGGCGGACGGAGATGTTTTCTTCTTCATCTGATGCCTTTCAAAACAAGCGTTCTATTGTGATAAAGGGGAGTTGACATGTTTAAGATGACACGGCAATAGCGCGGAATAGATTGCGCGGTGAACAGGCGTCTCGATGCCCAATTCACCGCCGTATCGGACAATCGTCCCGGAAAAGGCCTCAATTTCCAACCGCCGGTTGTTAATGAGATCATGATAGAGAGAGGAGCGGGAGCTGTTGTCATAGTGCTTGAGAATCTCAAAAATCTTGCTGACATATTCCGGCGGAAGATGGATACCTTTTGCCCGCGCAATGGTATCGGTTTCGCGCATAGCATCGGCCAGCATTTCTTTTGATGCATCAACAGCGAGAATCTCACCGAGCGTCAGCCTGGTCAGGGCGGTCATTCCGCCTACTGCGGCAATGAACACGTACTTCTTCCAGAGTTCGGAGAGAATGTCATCCGACTGGGTTGCGTTGATTTCCGCCTTCTTCATTGTGTCAAGAATCTGGCTTGCCTTGCGTGTTGTTGATTCGCTTTGCCTTTCCAACTCGCCGAAAAGGATCTTTGTCGGACCGACGGTATGCGTTACGACTCCGGGCGATGTGATCGTAGAGTAGATATACGAAACACCCCCGAAAACAACCCCGTGCGGAACAATCCGTTGAATCTTCTCTTCGTTGTCAACCCCGTTTTGCAGACTCACAATGATTGTTGATTCGGAAACCAGCGGCGCAATTTGAGTCGCTGCCGACTCTGTATCATATGACTTCACACAGAAGAGAACGACATCAACAAGGCCAATATCGTCAGGGCTCCCGGTCATTTTTCCGGGTGGAACAATCCAATCTCCCTCGAACGATCTGATGAGAAGTCCGTTGTTACGCATTGCTTCGAGATGTTTTCCGCGGGCCATGAACCACACGTCTTCGCCGTTCTTCGCAAGCTTCCCGCCAAAATACCCGCCGACTCCGCCGGTACCGATAACTGCAAATTTCATTGTTCTGATAGTTCTGAATTGTTATCGATGTTTCTCCGGCGGCAATGCCGGCTCGGCAAAGATGACCTTCTCCCGTTCCACGGTTACTGAACCCGGTGCCGCGCCTTTGGGTTTGCGAACGTATTTCTTTTCGGCCATCGCAACAGGCACCATCTTCGCATTCTTCATCTTGCTGTAATATGCCGCTATGCCCGCAGCTTGTTCTTTCGCTTTCTTGCCCGGCTCGCCTTTTCCCGATTGCACCTTCAACACAACATGTGAACCGGCCGCGCCTCGGGCGTGGAACCAGAGGTCATCGGGCTTCGCATACTTGAGCGTAAGCTGGTCGTTGTTCTTGCTGCTTTTTCCGGCCCAAACCTCAAAGCCGCCATCGACGGTGAAGATTCTGAAAGGAAGCTGCTCGCGTTCCTCGCTCTTCCCGCCAATCCCGAAGTGTTCCAATTCGCTTGTGTATTCAGACATGAACTGTTTTAGATCCTCCTTCGTTTGCACAGGCTCGATTGCGGCCAGCAGTTCTTCGCCGGGAGCTATTGTAGTTTGAAGTTCTGTCAATCGTTTCAAGGCGGCTTGCCGTGCTGTGCGTGAACGCTTTGCCTTCTCAAAGTACCGTTGCGCATTCTGAACCGGACTCATATTCTTTGAAAGCGGAATGAGGATCTCATCGTTTTCGTCCTTCACCAAATAGCCGGGTTCACCTTTGTTGATGTCCGCCAGATGCAGCATCAATAATTCACCTGCCCGTTGATACTCGTCTGCACGAGCATTTGTTTTCAGGTCGGCTTCGACGGCGTCCACTGTGCGGCGGGCCTTTGCAAGCTTCTGGTTCAGCTTTCCAATGATGCTTCGTTTTTGTTCATCAACGGATTCACGCGAGCGGAGACGGGAGACATAGAACCGAATCGCTTCATGAACATCATCAAACAGCTCTTCCTTCGTGCCGATCAGATGCAAAAGAGGAATGATGGAAAACGCTGCCGGAGTGCCCGCCTTCACTCCTTCAGTATACAAATACACACGGGCTTTGGGGCGCGAGAGATCGTTCAGCACGGCGCCGAGTGCACCCTGAATAGCGTGCGTGTGCATCTGCTTGATACTCATCGCCCCGACATTGTACGGCACATTTGCCCGATGCAGCACTTCTCTGATCACCGTGGAGCCGAGAGTCGGGAACTCTTCTTTCATTACTGTTGCCACTGTTGCTAACTGCGGAGTCTGGAGCCGTGCAAGGAACGCATCCATGTCGTACAGAAGTTCGCCGCTTCTGTATTCGGCTCTTTTCCCCTTCAGCTCTTTTGCGTCTCTGAACGCATCAACAATAGTCTCGTTCTCATCTACCAAAACCACATTCGCTTTCGCACCGAAAAACCTCGCGTCAATCCGCTTGCCGGAGTCGAGGATGAACATGACCACACGATCCACCGGATGGATCTGGACGCTTTTTATCGTTTGACCAACACACGCAGTCAGTACATCCGCCGAGTTCAACCGGGCTCGGGCAAACTGCGGACGGAGATAGAGAGTGTTGAGAATTCTGTCACAAGAAAGAATGAGGACGGGTTCGGTGTGGCTCAGTCGGAGCACAAGTTGGTCTCTTTCTTGCGAGAAGGACTCAACAATGGCGTTCCCGCATACATGCTGTTCTAATGTTGATACGACGTATGATAATGTGTGATAATTAGTTAGCATGATGTTATCAACAATATAGTCAAAAACGGCGGATTTGCCCACCATTTGCGGATTCCGTGTTGATAACCTGTGGATTTTGCCCCGCCAAATTGCGTTGGTGACCGCAAAAATGGCACTGAAGTTTTGATTGCAGACGGTTCGATTTTTCCGTAATTTTTGAGTCCTGAATCATTTCAAGAGGTGTTCATGATAGCCAGCATGACCGGCTACGGCAGGGGTGAAGCCGCCGCAAAGGGCATCACCGTTGCCGTGGAGCTGAGAAGTGTCAACAGCCGGTTTTTGGAAGTCTCAACCCGCTTACCGAGATCGCTCTCCAACCGGGAGAATGAAATCAAGGAGATTATCCGCAAGAAAATTTCTCGCGGCAAAATCAACATGCTTGCTGTAGTCGAGCACGAGAACGACGGTGATATTCCTGTGCGTGTGAATGTCTCGGCCGCAAAGGGATACTACAAACTGCTGAACACTATGCGCAAAGCGGTGAAGATCCGCGAAAGCGTCAAGTTGGAACACTTGTTGCAGTTTTCTGAAGTTCTTGAGCCTCTCGAAATCGAAAATACCGACGACAAGGAGTGGGCCTTGGTTTCGAAGGCTCTTGAACAAGCCATTGACAGCCTGTTGATGATGAAACGCAATGAAGGGGCCGAGTTGGGCAAGGATTTCCGCCATCGCATCGGCATTCTGGAAGAGAAGCTGACACAAATTGAGAAGATATCGGTTCAGCAGATTCCGAACGAACGCATCCGGCTGCGCGAGCGCATTCAGATGCTTCTCGAGAAAGAGACGATCGACGAAGGACGATTGGAGATGGAACTTGCCATGATGGCAGACCGGCTGGACGTAACAGAAGAATGTGTCCGCTTCCGGAGCCACAACAAGTTCTTTCTCGAAGCGCTCGCCAACGATGAAGCCGCCGGGCGAAAGTTGAATTTCCTGATTCAGGAAATGAACCGCGAAGCAAATACCATCGGTTCGAAATCGAGTGCGGCAGAAATTGCACATCTCGTCGTAAATATCAAGGAAGAAATCGAACGTATCCGCGAGCAGTTGCAGAATATCGAATAACCATGCAGCGCGGAAAACTCATTGTCATATCGGCTCCGAGCGGTTCGGGAAAGACGACTATCGCAAAAGAAATCATGCGCCTCAACCCGTCGCTCGGCTTCTCCGTTTCAGCAACAACGCGGCAAAAACGGGACGGGGAGACGGACGGAAAAGACTATTTCTTCCTTTCGGAAGAAGAATTCACGCGGCGCATCAACAGCGGCGAATTTGTTGAATGGGAAGAAGTCTATCCGGGAAAGCTGTACGGAACCCTGAAGAGTGAAGTCGAACGCTTGCTGGCGGCAGGGCAGGATCTCCTCTTCGATGTGGATGTAAAAGGCGGACTTTCCATTCACCAACAATATCCCGAAGCGTGTTTGATTTTCATCAGACCGCCGAGTTTCGATAAGCTGAAGGAACGGCTTGCTGGCCGAAAGACGGAAAGCGATGAGACCATTTTGCGACGGCTTGAACGCGCGCCGTTGGAACTTGAACTCGGCAAGCAGTATGAGTATCAGGTTGTGAACGATGTGCTGCAGACAGCCATCGATGATGTACAGAAGATTGTCACTGAACATTTACACACCAAAGAAGGAGTATCGTAATGCCAATCAAACCGGTTGACATTGAAGAGCTGACCTCGAAAGCGAAGAACGTGCACGAGGCAATCGTTGCCATGTCGAAACGTGCGCGACAGATCAACGAGGAAACGAAGATCGAATTCAACCAGCGTATCGAAATGTTCGCCCCGAAAACCGAGTCCGAGAACGAGGAGAACGACATCAATCCCGACCAGCTCAAAGTGAGTCTTGAATTCGAAAAGCGCCCGAAACCAACAGACACGGCGTTGGATGAACTTCTTCACGAAAAACTCCAATGGCGCTACAAAGAGCCCGAGGAAGTCAAAAAAGTGGAAAAGGAAGAGGATGTTGCCGATACATCTGAAGATGAGTAGCTTCCCGGTATGTGAAATCGTGATCCCGTCGCTATAAATGTATTCCCGCATGTTGAACGGCAAGCGTATACTTCTCGGCGTTACAGGCGGAATCGCAGCTTACAAATCGCCGTTGCTGGTGCGGGAGTTCATCAAGGCGGGTGCTGAGGTGCAGGTGGTGATGACCCGTTCAGCCGCACAGTTTGTCACACCATTGGCTCTGGCAACAGTTTCCAAGCGGGATGTCGTAAGCGAAATGTTCCCGCCACCCGACGACCCGAACGCCACAAGCTGGACGAAACACATCGATCTCGGACTGTGGGCCGATATCATGCTGGTGGCTCCTGCAACAGCACACACGCTCGCGCGCATTGCCCACGGGTTTGCCGACGATATGCTGACAACTCTCGCTCTTGCGCTTCGCTGTCCGCTGGCGCTTGCTCCGGCGATGGATGTCGATATGTTCTTGAACAAAACCACCCAACAGAATATCGACATTCTGAAGGAATCGGGATGTTTTGTAATTGACCCGGAAGAAGGTGAGCTTGCCAGCGGGTTGGTCGGGCCCGGCCGGCTTCCGGAAATTGACAGACTTGTTGCCTTCGTTAACGGAATACTCGACAAGATTCATCTGGATTTAACGGGCAAGAAAATCCTCGTAACTGCCGGACCGACACAAGAGCCGATTGATCCGGTCCGGTACATCGGCAACCGGTCATCGGGCAAGATGGGTTTTGCGATTGCGAATGTCGCGGCGTTACGCGGCGCCGAGGTTACTCTGGTTTCCGGTCCCGTGCATTTGCGAACGCCGCGCTCAGTCAGGCGCATAGACGTAAGGACTGCCGAGGAAATGAAAACTGCCGTTGATCGCGAGTTTGAGCATGCCGATGCCGTGATCATGTCTGCCGCGGTTGCAGATTATACTGTTGTGAATCCGAACAGCAAAAAAATCAAGCGCGAGAATATGCAGGCAGATGAGCTGACGCTTTCATTGAAACAAAATCCCGATATCCTCAAGTCTCTCGGAGAGAAGAAACAGAACCGGATACTCGTTGGTTTTGCGCTCGAAACGCATGACGGAATTGAGAATGCAAGAAAGAAGTTGAACCGGAAGAATCTCGACTTGATTGTCCTGAACAATCCGAATGAGCCGGGCGCCGGTTTCAACTCCGACACAAACGTTGTCACGTTCCTCACGCCCGACGGACAGGCCGAGAATCTTCCCCTGATGTCAAAATTTGATGTTGCAAACCGAATCCTCGATCGTGTGAAGTCAAAACTGACCTGGTCGGTGTGATGCACCTTGTTCACTCAACCGTATTCTTCAAGAAGAACAATGTCTGACGAGCGGAACGCATCCCGTCTCCTGGATGATCTGAGAAGCGTTATTGAAGACGAGCGCCGGCTATTCGGCGAAACGTTACTCTTCGAGCAAACGCCGTCGACGCAACCGGCAAACGTCGAGCGACTGGCTCCGTCGGAGGCCGCCAACACACCTGTCGTTCAACCCACTCGCCACATTGAGTATTCCATGCCGCCCAGAAAGCCTATTGCAGTGGAAGAACCTGTCTTGTTCGAAATGCCGGCTTCGGCAAAACCCGCGATAACAACGGAAGCATGGGGAAGCAGCACCACGCTTGACGAGCTCAATGCCCGCATCTGCACTTGCACGAAATGCGCATTGGGGGCAACGCGCACGAAATTCGTGTTTGGCGTCGGAAATCCGAAGGCAACTCTGATGCTCATCGGCGAGGCACCCGGTGCGGACGAAGACGCTCAGGGCGAGCCGTTTGTCGGCAGGGCGGGACAACTGCTGAACAAGATTCTTGAAGCAATTCACTTCAAGCGTTCTGAAGTGTATATCTGCAACATTCTCAAGTGCCGGCCGCCGAACAACCGCAAGCCGACTCCGGAAGAATCGGAATTGTGCAAGCCGTATCTCAAAAAGCAAATTGAACTCGTGAAGCCGAAAGTCATATTGTGTTTGGGTCTGACGGCTGCCGAGAATCTCCTCGGCACGAAGGAATCAATGGGAAAGCTGCGCGGACGCGTCATGCAGTATGAAGGAGTTCCTGTCATGATCACATATCATCCTGCTGCTCTGCTGCGCAACCCGAACTGGAAACGCCCCGCATGGGAAGATGTACAAGCCGTCCGGAAGCTGCATGATGAGTTGGTGGCCAACTCCACGGCTGCCGTCTGAATCGATTCCGTGAGCGAGCTATCCACATCTGTTGATAACTCAGATGCGTTGAATGTGGAAAAGTGACGTGGAACTCTTACCAAATTGCTGTTTATCCTCGTTTCCTTCCTCTCTTCACAACCTTTCCTCACGCCTTGCAAATACCGAATGCTTGATGTACCTTAGAGTCATAGGTCAACACTATTCGTGAACAAGTCTGTACTAAACGTTGAATCATGGCGGAACCGCTCAGAAGTCTCATTCCATCGACAACAACGGAAGGCCGCGTACCACCGCAGGCAGTTGAACTCGAGCAACAGATTATCGGCGCGATGTTGCTCGAGCGCGAGGCCATTGCGCGTGTCATAGAAGTGCTGGACGAAGACGCCTTTCATGCGGACTACCACCGGAAAATCTTTCAGGCGATTCAGGCGATGTTCGACCGTAGCGAGCCCGTCGACATCATCACGCTTGCTGAAGAACTCCGCAGGCGCGGGCATCTTGAAATCATCGGCGGCGAGACATACCTTGCGGAATCGACCATGAAGGTGACCTCGGCAGCCAACGTCGAGTATCACGCCAAGATTGTTCTCGAAAAATCGTTGCTGCGTAACTTGATAACAGCTTCGTCAGCCATCGCCGCACGGGGTTTCAGTCCGACTGAAGATGCGTTTGATCTGTTGGACGAGGCCGAGCAGGCAATCTTTCAGATTTCAGAGAAGCGGCTAAAGAAGACGTTCACCGACATGCACAGAGCCGTCCATGATACGCTGGAGATGCTCGAGTCGATCCACGGAAAACACAGCGGCGTGAATGGTGTGCCAACAGGATTCCGGGATCTTGATACGCTTACCGGAGGATGGCAGAACTCCGACTTGATCATTATCGCCGGCCGGCCGAGTTCAGGCAAAACGGCGTTCTCTCTTTCACTGGCACGCAATGCGGCAATGCACTTCGAGAAGCCTACGGGTGTCTGCATCTTCTCGCTCGAAATGTCGACCCAGCAGCTTGTTATGCGATTGTTGTGTGCCGAAGCAAAGGTGGATGCCCACGCCGTCAGAACGGGGAGACTTCCTGAAGATGACTGGAAGCGGCTCAGCATCGCGGCGGGGAAACTTGCCAACGCGAACATCTTTATTGACGACTCGGCAAGTCTCGGTATTCTTGAGTTGCGAGCAAAAGCCCGCCGATTGAAGGCTGAACGCAATATCGGACTCGTGGTTGTTGACTATCTCCAACTCATGCAGGGCCCGAAAAGCGCCGAGAACCGCGAGAAGGAAATCTCAGCAATCTCGCGCTCGCTCAAAGCCCTGGCAAAGGAACTGAGTGTTCCTGTTATCGCGCTGTCGCAATTGAGCCGCGCAGTGGAAAGCAGAACAGACAAACGGCCGATTTTGTCCGATTTGCGCGAATCCGGCGCGATTGAACAGGATGCAGACGTCGTTGCGTTTGTGCATCGTCCCGAAATGTACATGGATGCCGAATCACGGGACTCATCGGAAATGGCAGGGACGGCGGAAATTATCGTCGGCAAGCAACGCAACGGCCCGATTGACGATATCAAGCTGGCGTTTGTTCATCGGTATGCGCGGTTCGAAAATCTGGCTCCGTCGGGCTTCAGCAACGTTCCTCCTCCTCCCGATGTTGATGATGTCTCGTTCTGAGAATCGTTCTCATGTGCACGGCATGAACGCATCCCGAAGAGATTTTCTGAAATACTCATCTGCTGCAGCGATTTCCTCGCTGGCGTTCCCGTCCTTCCTCTTCGCCCAATCGCGTACAGATGTCCACGAGGAAATCTGCCTGGAAAAATTCGCCCTCGGAACATCAAAAGGACTTGCAGAAAAAAGCATGCCTGAGGTAATCACTGCCATCGGCTTGTCGTTCCTCAAATCTCCGTACAAAGGCCGCACGCTTGAATCCGGCGACGACGAGCAACTCATCGTCAATCTGAAAGAGTTCGATTGCGTCACGTTTGTTGAAACGACACTTGCCCTTTCCCGTTGCACCAGACTTGGAACAACGACATTCGATGATTTCAAGAACCAATTGCAATTGATCCGGTATCGCGGAGGCGTGATCAACGGGTATCCGAGCCGATTGCATTACTTCTCCGATTGGATTGACGACAACGGGAAGAAACAGATTGTCAGGAATATCACGCACGAGTTGGGAGGGATTCCGTATGAAAAACCAATCTCGTTCATGTCAACCCACCGGTCTGTATATAACCAACTCGGGAATGATGATTTTTTTGCTGCCATCAAGCAAACAGAGGACGAGCTGAACGCGCGCCAGCGATACTATCTTCCGAAGAATACAATCAGAAGCGCGCATATTCGGATTGCCGATGGAGATATACTTGCCATCACCACATCCATCAACGGACTTGATATTCTTCACACCGGCATAGCCCTGCGCCACCGCGGCACGTTGCGGATGCTGCATGCGCCGCTGTCAGGCGGATCAATTCAGATTACACAACAAGGGCTGGCCGATCATCTTTCTTCCAGAAAAAATCACACCGGCATCATGGTCGCACGGCCAGTGGATCCGGATAGATAAATTCACAGACAAGGAGTACGCATGAAAAGAGCCGCTATTCTTCTCACTTTCCTCTGCATCACTGCTTCAGCGCTTGCGCAGGGGCTTTATTGGCAAACAAAAACCGAAGGCTCCGTTGCCGAAGGCACAACGGAGAACTACGCAATGCCGAAGATGCTCAAGACTGTTTCATCAGGCGGCGCGAACGACGGCACGGTAATGGTTCTACGGCTTGACAAAAAGGTATTCTGGTCGATTGACCCGAAAAAGAAAACCTACTCCGAAGTGACGTTTGACGAAATGGAAGCCATGTTGCAAAAGGCGGGCGGCAAGATGGATGCCGCCATGGAAAAAATGAAGAAAGAAATGGAGGGAATGCCGAAAGAGCAGCGCGAAATGATGATGAAAATGATGGGGGGAACAATGCCGGGAGCCGACGCAGAAGCGGCTATTGATGTGAAGCGAACTGCCGAGAAAAAACGTATCAACGGATATGATTGCGCGAAATATGTTGTTCGACGTGACGGCAACGAATTCATGTCATTGTGGGTAACAAAGGACGTGAAGGGATTTGACATGATGATGGGGGATTGGAAGGAATTTGCAAAACGCATGAGTTCAATGTCGGCCCGCTTCGGAAAGGGAATCACCGATGCGTACAAGGATATCGACGGCTTCCCGATGCAGACAACCATGACGATGATGAACAATACCGTGACAAACACGGTGACCAGGATCGAGCAGCGGGCAACGCCGGCCAAGGAGTTCGAGGTTCCCGCGGGATACACGAAAGTGAAAAGTGATCTCGAGGATGCGATGAAGCAGATGGATAGTGACGAGGACTGAACTTTGACTGAAGGGGGCGAATTCTCATTCGCCCCTTGTTGTTTCCGCGTCTCCTGTTTTCCCGGCCAAGCCTATTGCGCATCGCGGCTCTTTGGATTTCTTGATCATTTCAAATCTGTCCCAACACGCTTGCGATGCCGGTGTTCGAGGATGCCAGATATGATATTGTATGGCGAGATTCCTCATGGACTTGCCCGTTACACCAATCAAACCGAGACGATACTGAATGTCCGAATCTTCACCGCAACCGGGGCCGTTGTACAATTCGTCGAATCCGTTGATTGCCTGAAGGTGTTTCTTCGCAACGGAAAAATTGCTGCCGAGCATTCCTTTCACATTGCGCAGCAACAGCGCTCTCATGATCCTGCTCGGAATTCTGATTCCGTCTTCTACACGAAGGGAATGCCCTTTCAGTCCGTCAACCCATTCTCTCCACCCGTAGCGCTCAAACTCGCCGCTTCGGACTTTGTCAATTGTCAGGGCCTTCGACCACCGCTCGCTGGTTTCGACTCTTCTTCCCATCAGCATTTTGTTCTCTTCTCTCTCATTCCAGTGATCAAAAAGAAAATCCTTGCCGGGCAGACAATCACCGTCGATGAAGACGAGATACTCTGTTGATGAAGCGCGAATAGCGTTGTTCAGCATGGTGTTCTTGCGCCAGCCGTTGTCATCATGCCAGAGGTGAGTGATGGGGATGGTGTAGAGGCTCCGCGCCTCCGCTACAACATCCTTTACTGCGGGGCCCGAACCATCATCGGCGATAATCACTTCACACTCTACAAATGACTGACGCCCACATGCCGCAAGCACGAGACGGAGGTTTTCGGGCTTGTTGTACACCGCAACGATGAGGGATATTTTGGGGGAGAATTTCACTGAAGGTAAGTTTGCGCAGAATGCCTAATGCCAGACTCCCGGAATGATGTGCCTGCATTTCGGGCATTCGCCATCTACCAGCCCATTCTTCACGACGGTAAAGCCATGCCGTTCAATCAGCACTTCGCGGCACGACGGGCACCGGGTGTTCTCGTACTTGCCGAGCATGCCCGGCAAGTTTCCGGCGTATACAAAATGCAACCCCGCGTTATATCCGATGTCCGCGGCACGGATGAGTGTCCCTGCGGGCGTATTATCAGGGTCAGTCATCCTGTAGTCTTGATGAAATGCGGTTACATGCCAGGGAATCTCGGGAGATACGGACGCGAGGAATCGTGCAATGTCGTTCAACTCGTCATCCGAGTCATTGAAGCCGGGAATCACCAGCGTAACAACTTCGAGCCAGATGCCGAGTTCATTCAGGCGTTGGATGGTGAATAGAACGTTCTCCAGTTTCCCGCCTAACTGCCGGTAGTTCTTCTGCCGGAAACTCTTGAGATCTATCTTGTACAGGTCGACATGCGGCCGGATGTAATCCAGCACTTCGGGCGTTCCGTTGCCGTTTGAAACATACGAACACTTAATGTTGTACTTTTTCGCAAGCTTGAATATCTCAACCGCCCACTCGCTGGTTATCAACGGCTCGTTGTATGTGCTGGTCAGTACGGGAATGTGCCTGTCGAGGGCAATTGCCACGATTTGTTCTGCCGACATAATGTCGGGCGGTGTACCGGCAAGGGGATCTCGAAGAGCTTGCGATGTCAGCCAATTCTGGCAATAGGCACAGTGATAGTCACATCCCAACATACCGAAACTGAGTGCTTTTGCTCCGGGAAGAGCATGAAAGAAGGGCTTCTTCTCTATCGGATCGATTTGGAGTCCAGCAACGTATCCACGCGGCACGTACAACTCGCCCCCCTTGTTGAAGCGAACCTTGCAGATGCCTTCATGATCGGGGGCTATTTTGCAGCGGTGGCCGCACGCAACGCATCGGACCCATGTGTTGGGCATCTTCTCATACAAATCGCCTTTTGCCGCCTGACCGGCAAGCAACTCGTTCAGCGTTTGTGCCTGCTGCATTTGATCCTCTGTCACCGTATGGTACGCCGAAAAGCCGGTGTTGTCAAGACGGTACAACGAGCCCCGACGGGAGCCGCGGAGACGAAATGAGCCTCGTGAACTCTTCCCATCGCTTTCCTGCATTCTCCGGCGTGCCACCTCTTGACTCAATGTATTTCTTCACCATGTCCTGGCCGAGATTGTAGTTGATAACGTAGCTTCTGTAGGCATCGAAAAACTTGATACGCTGCACGGCCCGTTCATGCGAGAAGAGGGCGTACTCCATCAACCATTGGATTGCTTCATCCTTGGTCATTTTTTCATCAAGATATCCCCGCGCCGCTTCGTTGCCGGCGTAGGCAAGCTTCATGAATAGCGCGTGAATGTTGTAGTAGAGTTCCGCTTTTGACGAATCAAGACCCGCAAGTGGAAAAAGCACTTCACGTTCAAACTCGATTCGTTCTTTCGGGCTGAACACAACATCAATTCCGAAGTTCGCAGTCCCTTCCGCGATCAGCGATTGTGGACTAAAGAGAGCATAGACACTGAATTCGAGCCAACCGTTCTTCTTCAGAAGATTTTGCTCAAGCAACGCATTGTACACATGATGACCCGGATATCCTTCGTGGGCGGCAAGGTCAACGGCCCGGTCGATGTAAATTGGCAGGTCGGTGTTCATTTGAATAAGGCTGTAAGCATTCCCTTTGAACCAGTTGTAGCCGCTCCAAGCCTTGTCGGTAACGTATTCCACAACAAAGCTTTCGTGTTCAGGAAGATCGATGTGTTGCTTTGTTCGTTTCCGGCATTCCTCGATGGCGGCCTTGAAAACGGAATCGAGTTTTTCTTTGGGAATGATGAACTGACTCTTGAACGCGTCATAACGCTGCTGCACACTTCCCGAACCGGGGAGTTGCGCGGCCATCTCCTGTAAAATGGTCCTGAAATGGGTTTCCGGGTAGGTCGGCGCAACGGCGTCATACAGCGCCTTCGACTCTTGGTCAAAGGAGAATTTCTTGCCCTGCAGTATTTCGACTCGTGCCAATAGTGATTCGAGTTGCCCGGCAAGATAATGAAACCGCAGCTTCTCAGATTCGTTTGACAGGCTTTGCTTCATCGCATGAATCTCCTTGACTGCTCCAGCTGCTTCGACTTGAATCCGTTCAAGCGGTTTTGGGGTCGCTCTTGCTTCATCCATCCATCCCGAAGGGCCGTGGTACGCGTCGACATAATCCGCATCGTGTTGGCCGACGGCAAGAACGAGTTTGACGTAATTTTCTGCAATGGAATTCATGGGTTCCTTTCGGAAATGAAAAAACCGCAGGATGTCATGCCACCCTGCGGTTTGTAAGATAACAAAAAGAACCGACTACTTCACCGAAAGCAGCTCGACCTCAAAGATCAGTGTTGCACCGGCTTGTATCGTCGGTCCGGCTCCGCGATCGCCATAAGCAAGATTGGAAGGAATGTAGAGTTCCCACTTCGAGCCTTCCGGCATCAACTGCAACGCCTCTGTCCATCCGCCGATGACTTGCCCCACGCCGAACGTCGCAGGCTCGCCGCGTTTGTACGAACTGTCGAATTCCGTTCCGTCAATCAGCGTGCCGCGGTAATGAACCGTAACCGTCTGGTCGGCTTTCGGCTTCGGGCCTGTACCCATTTTAAGAATTTTGTACTGCAAGCCGCTTGCCGTTACTTTTACGCCTTCCTTGTTCTTGTTTGCTGCAAGAAAGGCTTCACCATCGATTCTGTTCTTTTCGCCCGCGGCAGATGCTTCTTCCTGGTGCTTCGCCATCATACGCTGCTGGAATGCCGTCATCACTTGCTGAGCTTGCTCCTCAGTGAGCATCACCTGGGCGCTGTCAACAACATGCTGAATGCCTGCTGCAAGCGCGGCAACGTTGACTTCGACTTTTTGTTGCTTCAAGTTTGTGCCGATGTTGGTGCCGATGGCATAACTCACGCTATCCTGTGTCGTTTTCAGCTCAACCTTGTTCTGTGTGTTCCCCTGGCAGGCAAGCAGAATCATGCTCATGGCAACAACGAGTGCGTATTTCATTAGAGATTGTTCCTTGAAAGTGTATTATGGTGAATGGCGCCGGCCATTCGTGATTTTTAGATTGTTCAAAATACGGGTTTCTCGCTGCGAATACAATCCGCACGACGGTTCTTCACACTTCCAAATGTGAAGAAAATGAACCAAACCAATTAAATTCGGTTCATATTGCAGCACTTACCGGTACTTCCAGCAATCTTTCGTGTGATCATTCGCCATTCCAGTTGCCTGCATGAACGCGTAACAGATTGTCGAGCCCACGAATTTGAATCCGCGTTTCTTCAAGTCCCTACTCATCGCATCGGATTCGGGGGTTGTTGCAGGAATTTCCTTTAGAGATTTCCGCCTGTTTCGAATCGGTTTGCCTCCGACAAATTGCCAGATGTATGTGTCGAAGCTGCCGAACTCCTTCTGCACATTCAGATATGCCTGTGCATTCAAGACGGCGGCGTTAATCTTCAGCCTGTTCCGGACAATGCCTTCGTTCTTCAGCAACGCGTCTGTTTTCCTCTTGTTGTATGCTGCGATCTTTCGTGCATTGAAGTTGTCGAATGCCTTTCGGTAGTTCTCGCGCTTGCGCAGAATGGTTATCCAGCTCAGTCCGGCTTGCGCGCCTTCAAGAATCAACATCTCAAACAACTTCCTGTCATCATGCTGGGGAACTCCCCACTCCTCGTCGTGATACTTGATGTACAGCGGGTCGGTGCCGCTCCAGGCACAACGGATTTTCTCGCGTTTCTTGTTCATTGACTTATAGATGGGTAATGGAGTCTTGTTGTACTTCTTCCAGCCGAACACGTTCAGGTCAATTCTTCCCTTCACGAAAATTACCCCCTCTTTCTCCAACAGATTTTTCTGTCGTTTGAATGCGTCCGAATTCGCAGGAAATGATATCATGCCTTTTGAATTGATCACCCGGTGCCATGGAATCTGTATGCCGTGCGGAAGCGCGTGAAGAGCATATCCAACAAGCCGTGCTTGTTGGGACAGCTTGCTTAGGCGGGCAACTTGTCCATACGTTGCGACTTTTCCCCGCGGCACCTTCTCAACTGTCGACCAGATCTGCTGGTGTCTTCCTGACTTTCCTTTCAGCATCGCAACCCGACTATTGTTTCGAAGCGCGGGAGCCGAGCTTCTTCAGGTCGGCAGGCATAGGAAAGAGTTTTTTTAATGATGTCAGTTTGACATCTCCCTGTGAAGATGTAAGGATCACTTCGATGTCAGGGGCAAATTCCGAAAGGACTTGCCTGCACGCGCCGCACGGTGGGAGTAGGCCAGTGTCATCTGAAGCGATTGCTATCGAGATGAAGTCCGTCGAACCTTCGCTGACGGCCTTGAAGAGCGCATTCCGCTCGGCGCAAGTTGTCAGCGAATAGGAACTATTCTCCACGTTGCAACCGGAAAATATACGCCCATTGCCGGCAAGCAACGCTGCACCAACCCGGAACTTAGAGTATGGTGAGTAAGAGTTTTCCTTCGCCAACTTAGCTATCCTGATAAGATGCTTTTGCTTGGTTGCTGACAGTTTTGGTTTTCTCATTTGCACTAAGTTGTTTCGTGTAAACGGGTTCAATCCATGCAGGTCAAAGCGGAAGAATCTACCGATAGATGTTCTCGAATTCAAGAAGCACGGCAATCCTGAGTTCCAAGCGGAACTGGCAGTCGCTGTAAGTTGTGTTCAGGCTTGTACTTTGGGCAATCCATAAAAAAAATTAATCGCAGATTGTCGAAAATGGCCTGTTTTTCAAGCTGCATTCCCAAAAATAGGACAAATTCTGAACCTTTTTCTCTGAAAATTAGTTATATTGTGCGAGGAGAAAACACCTATGAACTACAAAGGCGATGCAAGAATGAAGAAACGCGGTTCAACTATCTGCCGGGACTGCGGTAACGAATTCCGGGGTCAGGTAGGGGCCTATCGCTGCCCAAGCTGCAAAAAGAAAGAGATGGCATACCGTGCAAAGCGCGAGCGCATGCGTCAGCAGCTTCCTTTCTACCTGAAGACAGATAGCTAATCTGGATTTTTTTGTCAGATTGAAGAACGCCTTCCCTACGGAAGGCGTTCTTGTTTCCGGTACCGCTAACTCATTTCACAACACTCGACTACAACATCCTCGCCGATGGAAATCAGTCCGTAGAACCCGCTCCCGACCGGACCGCAATTGATGATCTCGGCAGATCCAATTCTATCGACGCCTCTCGCTTCATGAATATGTCCACAAATGACGACATGCGGTTGATGTTTTTCGATGAATGATCGCACCGCGGAACTGCCAACATGTCTGCCGGTATGAACCCTGTCGAGCTTTGTGTTCAACGGCGGGGAATGTGGAACGAAGAGGTTTATCTCCGCGCCGGAAACTTGCATCAAGCCAAGTTCGGCTCGTGCGGAAATTTCTTCCTCAGATATTTCGTTCGGTGTTCTCAGCGGCGAGATGGGCGATGCCGAGACTCCGGAGAATCCGACACCACTAATCACAACCCCGCGTCCGTTTAATGAGACACCAAGTCTGACGAACACATCATCAAGCAGCGGGGGGTCCATGTTCCCGGCAACAACCAGCAACGGTTTCCGAAAGCGTTGCAGCTGATCGATCGCCTCTTCTGCTTCCTCGGGTGAACCGTTGGTTGTCAGGTCGCCGGCAACGACGATAACGTCAACAGAAGAGTGGAAGTTGACGATGTCCAGCATTCTCCGGTACGCACCGTGAATATCTGATAACGCCAGAATCTTCACAGCGCTTCTCTTTCCTTCTTCGTCAGATCGAATATCGTTTTCATAAGTTTCTCGTCTGCTTCAGTCATTTCGATTGCCCGGCGGGCCATGACACGACGGCAGACGTCAATGGCGCTGTCGATACGATACTCCATCAAACCTTCTGCACCGCCCCAGGAAAAAGAGGGAATAGTCTTGGGTGGAAATCCTGCCCCGTACACATTGCTCGAAACTCCGACAACCGTCCCGGTATTGAACATCGTGTTAATCCCGCTTTTGGAATGATCGCCCATCGTCAAGCCGACAAACTGCGAACCGCTATCCACCTCTCTGCCGTTGATCGTCACACGGACATTTCCGTAATTGTTCTTCAGGTCGCTCGTATTCGTATCGGCACCGAGGTTGCACCACATACCGAGATACGAGTGGCCGAGAAACCCATCATGCTGTTTGTTGGAGTAGGAGTGAATGATGCTTGCTTCCACCTCCCCGCCAACTTTGCACATCTCGCCGATACTGGTTCTCTCATAGATCTTCGCCCCGATCTTGATCCGTGTCCCCATTCCAATACTTGCCGGGCCTTCAATGACTGCGTTCGGCAGAATCTCGGCATTCTTGCCGACATAGATCGGCCCGTTCGATGCATCAAGTACGGCTCCTGCCTTAACCTGTGCCCCGGTATCAATAAATATCCTCCGTTTGTTGATGAAATGAACACCCGGGAGGATTATCCCCCGACTCTTCTTTCCCAAAGTGATGGACTTGTAATCGGCAGCTATCTGCTCGCCATTGTGTTGAACAAGGTCCCACGGGTATCTGATAAGATTCACGTCAACCTGTACCTTTTCAAGTTCGGAGAAGTGTTCTGCATCGAACACCTCCGAAAAATCGTGCTTCAGCGATCTGTGACGGCCTGCGTTGATACGAACGGCAACGACCGTGTTGCCGGACAGATACACGGCGTCATCTCCCCGAATGGGAATCTGCTTCGCGAGCCCGGTTCCCGCCAACAATCGTCCATTGATCAAAAGGCAACCCGACTCGTGCACCTCGTTCACCTCAACGCCTGGATTCTGCCGGCGAACGACCTCCGCTAAATACGGACGGCACAACAACGCCAGTTGTGTTTTAGGATATGCGCGAAGGATCTTTTCGCGCAGCGTCAGGATTCCGCAGCGAAGATCATACACAGGACGAGTATACACAAGAGGCAGAAGATTCACGTATTGAGGATCTTCAAAAATGCAGATAGTCGGAGCCATTCGGGATTCCTGTTCTGATGACATCATGTTCCGTAAAAGCGCTTTGGAATGTAAGAAGAAATCAGCGAACGTGCGACAGGCCGCGGGGCGGGGCAACTCTTGCACACATTCTACGTATTACACAATACACCACCGGAGTATTGAGTATGACGAAGTTCCTTCTTTGGCTCATTTTGCTTGTTATCTGTTGGCCGCTCGCAATTGCGGCGCTGGTTCTCTATCCGCTGATTTGGCTTGTTCTTCTCCCCTTCAGGCTGGTCGGCATTACAGTCGACGCCCTCTTTCAGCTCATCAAAGGACTGTTTATGCTGCCGGCAAGAATTTTGCGCGGATAGCAATGACGCATGTTTCCGCTGTCCGTGCAGGAACAATACGTCAGCTAATGCCCCGTTCAAAGAGATCGGCGCGAACCCTTCGTTCCATCGTGAACTTTCGAACAAGCGGCTTCACAAGTCTTTCAAAGTCGGCATACGACATTTTCAGAACTTCGCGGTGGTTTCCACCGTTGAACGCGATTTCCTGATTGTTCCTCAAGGAATCTGCGACAACAACATCAATCCCGAAGAGATTCCCTAGCGGCGGCATTGCCCCGATTTCGCAATCGGGAAAGAGGGTATTGAACTCCCGCTCCGTCGCGAGCACAACGGCATTTGCGTTGAGCGCTGTGCGCAACAGGGCAAGATCCACCATTTCGGATGCAGGCAGAACAGCCATCATCGCTTTCCCATCAACCTTCACGATGACGGTTTTTGCCACCTCACTCCTGGGAATGTGTGCCAGAACGGCAACTTCGCGGGCGGTGAACGCCGGCGAGTGGTGGATCACGATATACTTGATGCCGTTCCCGTCAAGATAGTTTGTTAAACGTGCGAGTATCATTGTTCTCCCTCATTTGTTCAACACACATGGGCCGTTTCTCACGGCACTTCTTCTGTTTCCTTACCGATGATCCGAAGATCGAGGGCATCGTACAAAATGTATGAGCCGACATGCGCTGTGCCAGCTCCCTTCTCCGCCATCACTGTCAGCAGGATGTCTATTCGTCTCGCATTGTCAGGCAGACGTGCGCTGATCGTGAACGGAATGAAGTCCGGCCCCGATTCTTCGAAATATCGCTCGCATGAAGCTATCGTGCTGTTCGTTGCGGATTTCACATCGATGGCAACGTATCCGACATCTTTCCCGAGAGACTTGAGAAGATATGCCCCCTTCAAAACCAGTTCGCCACTCTTCACCTCAATGTCCTTTTGAGAAATCATTCCCGCCATTTTCGTTTCATAGAATTCTTTCACCTCGCATTTCACCGAGGTCTTTCCGGCGTAACTGTTCCGCGAAGCCGAAACGACAGTGACCATAGTGGGAATGTTGTTGGTTGTCCACCCGACAGGCTCACCGGCGGAGAAACTCTCGAAGCTGCCGTTCTTCAGGAGATTGCGTTCTGCGAGAATGGCAAGAAGGGGAACAACAATGAACACTGCAATGTGATTTTTCATTTCACGCCTCCTCATTCAAATGAAAATGCGTTGTTACTGCACGTACCAATCGTTCCGCGTCAGCGGGAAGTTGCTGACCCCGTCGACCGACTTCACCAAGAGTGATTGGTACACATTCAGCTTCCCCCGCCAGAACCAGTACGCCGAGCCGGACATATACAGCCGCCACACGCGGTACGTGGTTTCATCCGTCGCTGCAACCGCCTCGGTACAATGCGCTTCAAGGCGGCGAACCCAGTTTCGCAGAGTAACGGCGTAGTGTTCCCTCAGGCTTTCCACATCCCTCACTTCAAATCCGCTCTTCTCCGCGGCATGCAGCGTTGTATGCAGCGGAACAAGCTCGCCGTCCGGAAATACGTACCTGTCGGAAAAGGTCGGCTCTTCCGGCAACGGCTCCGTTGCATTACGCGCTATGCCGTGGTTGAGAAATACTCCGCCCGGACGCAACAGCCGCCACGCCTGCTCGAAGTATGTGGGCAGAAGCTTTTCGCCCACATGCTCGAGCATTCCGATGCTTGCAAGCTTGTCGAACGACGAGGGTGCATCAATGTCGCGGTAGTCGCACATTTCAACGCGGCACCGATCTTCAAGCCCGGCCTGACGGATGCGTTCCCGCGCAAATTCGGCTTGCAGCCGGCTCAAGGTAATGCCGACACATTTGGCCCGGTACTTCTTTGCTGCGTGAATAATCAATCCGCCCCAGCCGCAGCCGATATCGAGCAGCCGTTCGCCGGGCCGGAGCCGCAGCTTTCGGCATACGTAGTCGAGTTTTCGGGTTTGTGCGGTATCGAGATTGTCGTGCAATGTTTCGAAGTACGCGCACGAGTAAACCATCTGCGCATCCAGAAACAGCCGGAAGAATTGATTGGATGTGTTGTAGTGGTACGTAACGGCGTCGAAATCGCGTTGAGGGGAATGCAGACGGCCATCCAGCACCGCGGCGCGCCGACCGGGTTGCCCGCGGGGTGATGAAGGAAGACTGTGAAGAAGTTTGCCGAAGTGGAGTTTTTCCGCGAAGCTTCTGCGGATACTCATAAAATGATCAGCAAGCGGGAATACGGCCGAAATATCCCCTTCAATATCGAAGTCGTTGTAGATGTACGCCTCGGCAAGGCTCAACTCGGTGGGCGGCAGAAACATGCTTCTCAGTGCGCCGGGATGCTGAAGAACAAGCGTGAACCGCCGCGGCTGATCCGGTTCTGCTTCCCATACCATCCCGTTCCAGAACCGTACGTCGAAATCCCTCGCCGGGTATTCGCCCAGCAATTCGTGCAACAGGGTCAGGCTCGTATCATACGCCCGGCCGGTTGCAAGAAGCGTTTGCTCCGTCATTTTCTTTCCCTCCTCCCCCCACGTTGGAGTTTGGGAGCACAAAACATGCAAAAACCTCTTTACCCCATCATACTCTGATGTTCTAAAGAGGTTGAGAAAGAACCTGTCAAGAAACTTCCTGCCCAAAGGTACTACATCTGAAGTCAAAAGACAAGCGAAACGAGTCACCCGTGCGACTATCTTTGGTCTTGCTCCACTTCACAAACATCGCAGATGTGAGTTCTTAACTTACCGACGAGCACAGTCGCCGGAATTACCGCTTCTACCCTCAATACTCTTTCCCCCGGAGCGGCAGGCATAGTCGGCTTCACCCACTCAACAAGAATCTTTCCCTCTTCTTGAACCAACTGGCACGCGCGCATTTGCTGCCCGCCGCTCTGTTGCCATGCACCTCGCATACATGTAGATGAAAGAAAGGAATACCCGATGAAGTTCTTCATGCTGGCCGCATTTCTCATGCTTCTTGACGTTCATTCCGGCTTGTCGCAACAAGCTGTAAAAAAAACGCCGATGTTCTCCACGGATGGCAAATGGTCGTTGAGCTTTCACGGAGGAGCAAATATCTGGATCAGCGATCTCAATACGCGGCGCGCCTCTCCGGGAGGAGATCTTGTCCTCCGGTATGGATTGTCCCGGCGATTCTCGTTCGGCATCATGCTCGGGTATGACAGGCTGATTGGCATTGAACATCCGGAGACCGTTGCACCAAACCCGGCATCACCACCATTGAGCGAGTATATGGCACTCAGCATGGCCAGCGCGAATTTCATCGTTGTGTACAACTACCCCATTACTCTCGACTTCCGGCCGTACGTGTATGCCGGAATCGGCGGAGCGGCCTATCTGAGACAGGATCGCTTTGACAACCACATCCCGGATGGCGGGGATCGCATTAAGCGGACCCTCCACATTCCTGTCGGGTTTGGCTTTGAGATTCCGATGTCCCAGAACGTCTCTTTTGCCATCGACCTCGGTGCACGCATTATGGATGACTACACAGATGATTGGAAGGGCAACAGCATCATCGAGCAATCGACCAGGCCCGGCATTGCCGATTGGTATCCGACGGGACGGCTCGGTTTCAATTTCTATTTCGGTAAGAACGATGATGATGATGACCCGGACAACGACGGGCTTACCAATACGGAAGAACGAAGGTACGGCACGAATCCTTACAATGCCGACAGCGACGGCGACGGACTGAAAGACGGCGAAGAGATTTTCCGCCACAATACCAATCCGCTGAAGTGGGATACTGACGGCGACGGGTTGAGTGATGGAGATGAGGTTCTCAAGTACAAGACGTTTCCGAACCGTACCGATTCCGATGAGGATGGGTTGAATGACGGACATGAAGTGCTCAAATACGAAACCAATCCGCTGAAGCCCGATACCGATGGCGACGGCCTGACCGATGGCGATGAAGTGCTCAAGTATGGCACCGATCCCCTGAAAGCAGATACTGATGGCGATAGTTTAAGCGATGGCGATGAGATTCTCCGCTACAGAACAGACCCGCGCAACAAAGACACTGATGGCGGCGGTGTGGATGACGGCACAGAGGTGAAGCGGGGGACTAATCCGCTTGACAAGAGTGATGATTTTCCCGTTCAGAAACGCGAACTCAAAGCCGAGGTGGGACAGGCCGTCGTGTTAGAAGGGATCGTCTTCCAAACCGGCAAGGCGACGATCACCCCCGTTTCCGAAGACATTCTGACCCTTGCCCTCAACACGCTCCGCCAACATCCCGACATGACGGTGGAGATTCGCGGGCATACGGACAATACAGGTTCGCGATCGCTCAATGACGGACTTTCACAACGTCGCGCTGACGCAGTGCGTTTGTGGCTACTCAACAGGGGTATCGCGGCAAATCGAATCACGGCAACAGGCTTCGGTCAGGATTATCCCATTGATACGAATCTGACGGCAGAAGGACGACAGCGCAACCGGCGCATCGAATTCTTCAGAACAAAATGATCTCATCCGATTGAGAAACAGAAGTGCCCCAGCAAGCCAACCTGCCGGGGCATTTCGCTTTCTTCCGGTATTAAGCATTATCGCTCTCTGATCCGTTCTGCCGCAATTCCGCCATCCTTCATCACTCTGCCGAGAACTTCAACGTAGCTTCCAGGCGCTGTTTTCTTCTTGATCTCCGTCCGGCGATTGATTAGAAGGGGCAACCCATCGAGCAACGCGGTGCCGGTGAGTTGTCCGCCGAGCCGGACTTTTCGTCCGACGGGAACTTCAGCCGTGACGCCCGATTCATCTTTTGCTCCCTCCCCCACCCAACGTTCGACAAGGACAATCTCATTGGCGGTAAGGTACGGCGGCCCGTCAAACGGCATACGCGGAAGTGATTGCCCGCGAATCTTCCGGATGAGTTCGCTTGCATCAGGATTGCCGGGAATAACATACGCCCTCTCCGTTCCATTCATAATCTCTTGATAGCTCGAAAGAACAAGTCCCTCCGGCGGCGGCCCCATCAAGCCTTTGTGGTTGTGGCATTTCACGCAGTTGGCTTTGAAGATTTGCGCGACATCCGCGTAGGTGATGCCACCTCCCGGTTTAGGGGGTTCAGCAGGTTCAGAAACGCTTTTGGTTTTTGAGGATCGGACAGTAGGGGGCGATGCACCGTTTCGTATCCAATCTTCAATCAACTTTATTTCGGCTTCATCAAGCCAAGGCGGACCCGAGAGCGGCATACGCGGCGTGCTGGTTCCCCGAATTCTCTTCACTAACTCACTCACTTCCGGGTTTCCCTTCTCAACAACATTACCCCCTTGCCCGCCTTTTATCACATTTTCGTAGCCATCCAACCGAAGACCTTTCGGTGCCTTCGGGCCTGCGTGACACATCACGCAGTTGTCGTCGAAGATCGCCTGCACATCCTCGTAGCTTTCGGGAGTGGGAGCAACATATGCCCTCCTAACCATAAACAAAGCGGAGATACAGATCAGAGCGGCAACAAGTCGTTTCATCTTGAACAACATCATCACTTCAACAATAACATGCGTCTAACCTGAATGTTGCCGGCACTTTCCAGTCGTGCAAGATAGACGCCGCTGGCAGCATCAAGGGCATTCCATTGAACTGAGTAGCTGCCGGGGGCTTTTTCCTCATTTACCAGCGTCGCAACTTCGCGGCCGATCAGGTCGAAGACACGGAGGGATACCAGTCCGTAATCTGCAATCTGAAACCAGAGGTTTGTACCCGGGTTGAACGGATTGGGATAGTTCTCCGCGAGATAAAACCTGCGCGGGATTGCGGTGCCTCCATCAACGGCAAGCGGCGAAAGTGAGTGTTTCCATACGCCTTTTGTCGAAACTGCCGCGAGAAGTTCTCCGTTTATCTCAACGATGCCGAGTACGGGAGACGTTGCGGGTTCATTGGTTCCAAACCGAGACCAGCTCGCCCCCTCAAACCGGAACACGCCGTCGGAAGTCGCGGCATACAGCAAACCCTCGTATTCGACAAAACTGTGCGCGTACGGATAGAACCCGTTCGCTTGAGGCAGTCCGCTATTCATCTCTTCCCACACCGAGCCGTTGAACCGGAAGATTCCGCGCCCCGACCCGAGTAGTGTATACGAGGGAGAAGTATAAAGATTTTCCACCCATGTGTTTTCGGGAATTCCGTTTCCTGCTGGACTCCAGTTCGCCCCGGCATTTGTTGAACGGAACACACCCGCAACGGTCGCTGCAAACAGCAGTTGCCCGTTCGCGGCGACACGATGCGTCGGTGCAACAACCGAGGTTGCGTTTCGCGGGAGTCCGTTGTTTATCGCAATCCAGGATTCACCGTTGTTGGTTGACCGAAACACGCCGCCGCTGAACCAACTGCTGTTTCCGTGAAATGACATGATGTGATAGAACGAAGCATAGACGGCATCATTCGTTACTGCAAGATCACGTATATCCGGGAGGTACTGTGTAATGCCCTGGTTTGCGAGCGTCCACGTTACACCATTATCGGTCGAGCGGGAGATGCCATCCAACGTTGCGGCAAAAAGGGATGTCCCATGCGCGACAAGGCGGTTCGCTTCAAGGTTTGCCGGAAATGACCAGGTTGTGCCGTTGTCTGTTGTTCGCGCGATGCGGTTGGAGACAGGCGTGAATATCTGATCTCCGATCCTCCCGAACATCCTTGGTGTTGTTGCAATGAGTTCGTCATTCTCCTCCGTCCAGGTTGCGCCATTGTCGGACGATTGCCACACACCTGCGGCTGTTCCGCCGAGCAGAGTGGAAGCCGTCCCATCAATATCGTGCACCATAACATCAAGCGGCAGGGAACTCCATGTTTCGCCATCGTATCTGAATACCCTCATGTTTGCCACCGCATACAGCGTGGCGCCTGCCGCCAGCATCCGTGTCGCTGCGTAGTACGAGATGTCGAACCGGGGCAACCCGCTGCTGCGCAGTTCCCACGACAAGCCGCCGTCAGTCGAGCGAAACACACCGCTCTGCCCGAACGAAGCGAAGAACTCTTCACCGAGACGCTCCAACGAGTTCACAATCCCGCTGCCTGAGGGTCCGTTTACGGGGTTAAACGTTGTGCCGCCATCGGTGGAACGCTGCAGTCCGAATCCGACTGAGCTTCCGATCAGAATCGTGTCACCTGCGGCAAGCAGACACCCGGTTAGATTCACCGCATGACCGGCGAAGGCCCAAGTCTCGCCTTCGTCCAGTGATTTGTAGATCGTGTCACTAATACTGGCGTAAACAACTCCGCGGTCGACAGTGATCGCAGAAGCCGGGAAGTTTGAAGAAGGGAGAACATCAACCCATGTCGAACCGTTGTCGACCGATCTGGCTACTCCTTGCTGCGTGATGGCGAGAAACGAGTTTCCGACAGAGATAATTCGTGTCGCCGGGAAGTTGGCAACCGGCGTCCAAACACCCCCGTTGCTACGGTAGATCTGACCCGGGTGAATTGCACCAAGCATCGCATTCTGTCCGATGGCGATTGCACGAACCATACCACCCTCCGGGCCCGATGTCCGAGTCCAATCGGCAAATCCAACAGAACACAAAAGAACCGACAATGTCATCAAAGCGAATCGTGTTGACATAATTCCTCCCTGGGAAATTATTCAAAGAACGGGCAAACGTTGTATCCGCTAAACAGACAACACCTGCAAAGCGTTGCACATCCAATCTGTGCGTGAAGGTGATGCAATGTAGCAATGCAGTCAAGCCTTATCAAGCCTCGGAAGTGCACAAACAGGCATGTTTGTTCGATTGCTCCATTTTGGGTAGATTATGATTGAACACGGTGTTCTTGATGATGAATTGTTGAGTGATATTGATGAACTATGTTTTGTGGCTGCCGGCCTTGCTCGCGGCCGGCTTATTGCTTCAGACAGATTTGCGGGCGCAAGTTCCTCCTCACCCGGTCTATCTTGACACAACTGTCGCTACCATCCGGATTCTGATCGATCCCGATTCGCTGGCGCAGATTCTCGATCCGGCAAACGCGCAAAGCGACCATGAATTTCCTGCCACATTCTTTTTCGAGAATCCGATTATCAGCGATACTGTTGAGAACATCGGTTTCCGCCTGCGGGGAAATACGTCGCGCGTCTCCCAAAAGAAGTCGTTCAAAGTCTCCATCAACTCATTCGAACGCGGACGCAAGTTCTCTGGACTCGAAAAGCTGAACATCAACGGCGAGCACAACGATCCGTCGATTATCAGGGCGAAGTTGAGTTGGGATCTGTTTGCAAAGGCGGGCGTTCCGGCATCACGGGCGAGTCACACGCAACTCTATATCAATGGCTTGTACTACGGGTTATACATCAGCGTTGAGCATGTTGACGAGAATTTCGTTCAAACACGCTTCGGCAACAACAACGGCAACCTGTACAAGTGTCTCTGGCCTGCAGACTTGCGCTATCTCGGCAGCGACCCGAATCTCTACAAACTCATGTCCGGCAACCGGCGTGTGTATGAACTGACGATCAACGAGGAGATGGACGATTACACCGATCTTGCACATTTCATTTCCGTCGTGAATCTTACGCCAACGGATTCTCTCGCAGTGGCAATCCAACGCGTGTTCAACGTTAACAGCTTTCTGAAAACGCTTGCGATGGATGTCGCCGTCGGAAGTTGGGATGATTATTGGTTCTTGAAGAACAACTACTATCTCTACCACAATCTGAACACGGGGAAGTTCGAGTTCATTCCGTACGACTATGACAACACGTTCGGCATCTGGTGGACGAGCATCATGCCGAACATTGATTTCGGGACGCGCAACGTGTACTCATGGGGACATCCTTCCGAGCAGCGACCTCTTGCCTCACGCATCCTCGGCGTTCCCGCATTCAAGAACAGATTCTCCTTCTACCTCAACCGGCTCATCCAACGGCACTTCCATGAACCGGCGATGTACCCGCGTATCGACAGCATACACACAATGATCACCCCCGCCGCCGAGGCGGACAGTTTCCGCACGCTTGACTACGGTTTTACGATTCAGCAATTCCACAACTCGTACTCACAGGCACTCGGCAATCACGTCACGTACGGACTGAAGCCGTATATTTCGACCCGCCGCTCAAGCGCGCTGGGACAGTTGCAGAACGTCAACGTGCCGCCCATTCTCTCCGATCTTGTTCATTCGCCACGCACACCCTTTGCCGGCGACCCCGTCACAGTAAATGTGCGCGTGGAAGACGAGGCGGCGGCACAGTCGGTTCTGATGTTCTACACTGTCGACGGCTCGCCGCAATCCCCGGCGACACTCTACGACGACGGGTTGCACAACGACGGCGCCGCGGGAGATGAAGTGTACGGCGCGATTCTGGCCGGGCTTCCTGCCGATGCACTGATCGAGTACTACGTCCGCGCTGTTGATGTCACGGCGCAGATTGCGTATGAGCCGCCGGATGCGCCCGCGACCACGCAACGCTTCCGCGTCCTCGGTGCAAAACCTCGATTGTTCATCAACGAATTCATGGCGGCAAATACAGGCTCCGTCCGCGACCCGTTCAACGAGGCGGATGATTGGATTGAGATTTATAACGGCGATTCTGTTGCGGTGGCGATAAGCAATTGCTACCTGTCGGATAATTTCAACAATCCGATGAAGTGGAGATTTCCCGACACCACCATTGCACCGGGAGCTTTCATGCTGGTTTGGGCGGACGATCAGCCGCATCAGGGGCCGTTGCACGCTACGTTCAAGCTTGATCGGGACGGGGAACGCGTAGGATTGTTCCGCGGCGACAGCAGCGCGTTGGCAATTCTCGACACCATCTCGTTCGGCTACCAGCAATCGGATGTCTCATACGGCCGCATGCCCGACGGGGGCGCATGGCAAGCAATGGCCCAGCCGACGCCGGGATATTCCAACGTTCCAACCAGCGTCACGGGAGATGCTCTGCCCGAAGAATTCACATTATATCAGCCGTACCCGAATCCGTTCAATCCAACAACAGAGATCAGGTATCAGACGTCAGAAGTCAGCCATGTAACGCTGAGGGTGTTTGATATACTCGGTCGCGGGGTTGCCACGCTGTTGAACGGTCGTCTTGACGCCGGAAGGCACAGGATCATATGGAACGCTTCGGGCTTTGCAAGCGGAGTCTACTTCATCAGAATGCAGTCGGGCAGATTTGTGAAAACGGCGAAAGTTTTGTTGATGAGGTAAAAGTCTTTTTCTGTCACGCTCACGTCCGTTGCGCCATCAGGACGGGTTGCCCGTCGATAACCGTGAGACTTCGCGCCTGCATGTCCTTCACCTCGAAGCGGATGCGCACGGCAGGCGCACCGGCGGGATGAAACTCGTTGTTCCCCTTGTGGTAGAGCACGCGGTTCGTGCCTTCCGGTCCGCGTTTGACGTTCAGCCGGCCGTTTTTGTCGATGCTGATCGTCAATGTGTGTGAAGTCTCCGCGCCGAAGGCATATTCACCCGCGTATATCTGTTTCTCGTCGTCGGTAAGGGGAAGCGAGGTGTACTTCATGTCCGCGTCGCCGAGTGTCTCGAGGTACTCGGCAACGGTGCTTGATTGTTCCCCGCCGTTGCGCGCATGCTGGAGCAATGTAATGCCGTGAGGTCCGTGCAGACGCTGAATGCCCGGGTTGGCGGTGATGTATGCCTTCACAGTCTCCAATTGCCCGAACATTGCAAAGGTAAAAATGTCCGGCCGCGCGCCGTTCTCGATCAGCAGTGCGGCAATGGCGCGGTTGCCCACATGCGAAGCCGCACCGAGCGCTGTCTCCCAATCCCCGAAGCCCCAGTCGTAGGTTGCCTTCGCGAGGGCGGGACTCCGTTCCAATAACTCCCGTACGCGCGCTAGGTTACCATGCGATACCCCCACCATCTCCTTCACCAGCGCCGGGTTCTGCGACGGAAATTGTGCATGAACCGGGTCCGAGGGCTCCCGTGTATACCCGTCCTGCACACCAGCAGTGCCGGAACACAGCACCGGTCCTGCGTAAAGGATTGACGATGACGCAAGAAAACGCCTGCGGGACAGAAGATGATTCATGCTTTCACCTTGGGGTTGTGATAGGGACTTCTGAGACTACGGAGTTGAGGGGTCAAGTGTTGCGGGGAATGGAGATTATCTGACGGCGAGAGCCTGTTTCACCCGGCGTATGCACTTTCCCGGATTCCTGGCAAGGTCGTGTTCCCCAATGCAGATGACTTTCTAACCTGTTCTTCGGAGTTGACGGTTTACCCGTCCATTTTCCTGAAATCCTGCAGCGTGAGATTGAATATCTTGCCGAATCCCGCCACAAACCGCGCCGTGAACGGCTCTATGAAGTACAAGCCGAAATCCCCGAGCGAGAAGTTCATTGACGCATCGGGAAATTTATCGAGGTACGCAGACCTCCCCGCTTCGTACTCCGGCGATCCTTCTTCGAGGCGGAGGGCTTCTCCCTGAATCGAGACACGTGCAAGCGTGAGCGGATTGCGCGAACCGTCATCGGCTTCGGCGAGCATCAGACTCACGCGGGCATCGTACAGGATGTTTTGCGTGTGATGCGCCAGTCTGCTGATGTGCAGATAGAAGTCCGTGCACTCGGCCGATGCGGCAAAGAGAACCATCGACACCTCCGGCGCGCCGCTGCGCAGCGTACCCAACGCCGCTGTCCGTGTGGCGCGGATGAGATTCAGAAGGGTTCGCTGAGATTGTGGAGACATGAGTTCACTGAATTTGAGATTCAGATGGACGGAGATTGAGCATTGTTAGTTCTTGTGCAGATGAGAGCAAAACTGCTAGCAACTGATATCCACGGTAGAAGGCTCATTATCCTGTCAGACTTCTCCAAGTTGTGCTTAGCACAAAGCAAGCGGACATTCCTTGCTGTTAGGCTTGACCCACCTTTTGAAAATGGAATGTCGTGATCATAGTGAAGGTTCTTTGTCGAACCACATTCTACACACCTTCCCCCATCTCTTTTCCAAACCTCCAGCTTAACATTAGTCGGGATGAGTCGGTTATGTGGAAGTTCGACGGTGCGTCCCAACGGTTTCTTTTGTACGGGTTTGAGATAGAACTTAAACACCTTCCGCTTGCCGTCAGATACAATCTTTGCATCGACAAGTTCAAAGAAACCTTTGTAACACCAGATGCCTCTGGCTATTTTCTCATAAACCTTCACCAACTCCGGCCGCTTTCTTAATCCTCCTTTGAAGTCCATCGCGACTCGAAAGAATTTGCCGTTTTCCGTCCACGACCCCTTCGGTGTTGTTAACGGTTGGTCTACAATCTTAGGATTCGGAATAACCTTTGACTTTTTCTGGTCATGACCTTCATATACGAGATTTCCTGTGTACGGGTCTATTTGATCAGCGTATGGGGCGCCCTTTCTGACTGACATCAGGAAGACGGAGTATTTGACTCCAGTACCAAAGTTCATTCCCTTCTGTAGGGGTGCCTTTTCTGCATGGGTCATTTCAGAGTAGCTGATAATATCGTCGACTTTCATGATTATTCCCCTGTGGGTTAGTTGTTTAGAGATCAGACAAGACAGTCAATGCCTGGGTCTCGAAACGTATTCCGGTGGCTCTAATCAAAACTAAGTGTCTTCCCGTTTCTGCTCGATTTTTCGATCTTCAAGAAGCGCGCGTGTTGCTTTTCCCTTCACCGGGAGAATCCCTGCAAGACTTTCAAAGTACCGCTGGCCGAGCGGCTTCACAAAGAACCCACCCTCTTGCTCAATGATCACGACGCGTACCCCTCGTTTGAGCTTCAGTTTTTGTCGGATTCTCTGCGGAATATTCATCCGGCCTCGGGTTGTTATGACGGATGTCTCCATTGTTCCTTCTTTGTCTTGCGGGAAATCTTATGTCTTCTCAACAAACAATTTGTGCTTGGGGGCAATCTATCGAATCGCCTCACTAATCGCAACGCCCCATTTGCCCCTTCCCTCCCCATTCATTACTATGGAACAAAACAATTGCGAGGAGGGCCTCTCATGCGTCAGGAACAGAACTCCCGCCGGAGTGTTGTGCGGCTTGCGCGTGCGGACAAGGCAGGAACGTCTTACGGTAAGCAAAGATTCTTCGACGTATCTTCCCGCGAACTAATCAATCTGGTAGGTGAGTACCACGCCAAACGCATACGACGGGGTCAATTGTATTCCCTCACCTTACGCTACACCGGCAGTTGGCCGAACAGCTTCAATGATGAGGGTCCATCCGCATAGCCGATACTCGGTATGAGGTCGTGGCATGTCCCCCCTGTCCCGACGAAGAACCTTGGTCGGCAAAATCTTTCTGTGCGAAGCGGCTTCGCAGTGCAAGGAACCCGGAGAGGTTCCCTGAAATCGATTTCTCCGCCAGTGATGGCGATCTGGTGAGGCATCATTTCATTGAAGGCAATATGTCATTGTTGCGTGTGTACCGACGAAGACGCACCTCCTGTTCCAGCGGACATCGCACATCAGCATAAGAACAGAAGACGCAACAGTCACCCGGTTTCGGCTTGAGGACGACCTTGCAATGGCTGCACTCGTAGAAGAATTGGCATGCATCCGTGGGCATCTCCAGTTGCTGGGTGAACCCGCAGTGAGGGCACGTCAGATTTGCTTTCGTGATGATCTCCATGCTTGTCCAAGATACGACTTTCCGGCGGATGGGAAAGAGTCGAGAGCCCGGCATGTACTCATTACCGGGCACTCGAGCCTATCCGGTGCGAACAGCTATTTCATCCCATCCTTGTGCATCGCCGAGCAGTTTGCACAGTACCACTTGCCCTCAATCTCCACGGCAGACGCAAGCTTCTCCTTGTGCCCCATGTCGTCAATGATGCTTCCGTTCTCGAACACGGAGCGCCACTTGCCGCCGTCTTTGATGGACACCTTCTTGGCGTTCACTGCACCATCTTCCTCGTACACGGTTCCTTCAACCGTTACATCTTTCACCGGCCACTGCGCAAGAAAGGACTGGGGAACGTTCACAACGACGTAGAACTTGTTCTCCTTGGTGAACACGCCCGGCAACTCAGCGCGACGCAAATCATGCGTGGCTGAACATGCCATGCCATTGACGCCGCAATGAGCGCCGGAAATGACGCCAGTGACTTTTCCTTCTTTACCACCAGCAACGGCAAGGGCCGTCACCGCGAAAAGGGAGAGAATGAGAGACGGCGTTGTGGTTTTCATAAGTACTCCTGTAGTAATTGTGAATGAATGAGTGAGACGCTCTCTTGCTTGACAAACCGTTTGACATCGTGCGGGGAGAACTCTCCATAGAACGCAAGCCTTCCGTTGATGAACACGGCTGGATAGATTACTACGCCGTATTTGGCGCACGATTCAGGGTCACGGAGCCGGTCGATAACGATAAGCCTGGCCACGACTCCTTGTTGACGAAGCAGGGTTGCTGCTTCCAGCACGCGCGCACAGGCCACGCAATCGGGCTCAACGAATATCACCATTTCCTGGATCGGCTTCATTGTGTTCATGCTGCCGCTGCCGTGCTGAGCAGACGATTGATACGTGTCTCGATCTCACCTCTCTGAATGGCTCCTCTCACCTGATCGACGACCGTACCGTCCCTGAAAAACAGCAACGTCGGGATACTGGTTATGTCAAACCGTTGCGATGTCTGCATATTCTCGTCCACATTCATCTTGACGATCTTGACATGATCGTCGTAATGGGCAGCGATCTCATCGAGAGTTGGTGCGATCATTTTACATGGTCCGCGCCACGGCGCCCAGAAATCCACGATGGTAAGTTGAGGGCTGTGCAACACTTCGCTCTCGAACGTATTGTCGTTGATGTTGATGGGTTTCATTCTTCTGTTTTCCTTTCTGCGCATTAGTGACGTACCGCGGCGGTCTGGAAACCGGGCGATGCCTTGCCGTACACGGCTCCAAGGACCGCGCCGTAGACCAGGTGACCAAGCATGCTGCCGAGTACCATCATGATCGGAGCCGGAGTATTCGATGCAAACATCCCCGCACCCATCATCGGATTGACCATGATCTGAGCAATGAACCAGGGGATCAATCCGTACAGTGCCCCGCGCACGAAAGGACTTCCCGGAAGCCGGTTAGCAAATACGGTCGCGTAGATCACCGCGAGCACGCCGCCGATCATGAAGTGCCCAGCCCAGCCGAGCGCCACCGGAATTCCCATGAAGCCCGCGAGCATGTTGCCAATCGGCATCGGTGGCATTCCGATGAGCGGAGCCATGAGCATGACGACTGTCATAACAAGAGTGCCGGCCAAGCCCGCGAGAACTGCTTTTCCAAAATTGTGTTGCATGTTTGCCTCCTTGAATTGGTTGTGATCTTCAGTTCACCATCAATATAACTCCGGATAATGGAGAAGACTGTCGGGTGGACGACACATCGAGGGGAATGTCGGCTGGACGACAATGATCGTTTGTCAGCAGAGGGGAAACGGGTTGGAGGATTAAGGAGGAAGCCGTGAAGGGCTACTTCGCAAGAGCCTGAAGCTGCTTCAGGTTATGTACCACCATACTGCTGCGGTCAAACCCAATCAGGCCTTGTGTCTTCAGTTCGTTCAGGACCGTCGTAACCGTTTGCCGCGAGGTTGCGGTGAGGTAAGCAATTTCTTGGTGTGAGAGGAACGAGGAAATATGGACGGTGCCTTCCTTCATCCTACCGAAGTCTTCAGCATAGCGAACAAGGAACCCGATGATTCTCTTGGTGACATCTTTGAATACCATGTCGCTTATCTTCTCTTCAAAGCGACGGAGGCGGAGTCCTATCCACTTCGTCAGTCGGAGAGTGAACGCGGGGTTATGCATAAGGAGGGACTCGAAATCCTTCATGGTCACCGTACAGACTAGTGCGTCGTCAAGGGTCTCGGCGGCTTCGCCCCTCACGCCCTGATCGACAAGAGCAAGCTCACCAAAAATTTCTCCGGGGCCCAGCACATCCAGTATCACCTCCCTTCCATCTTCATGAAGGCGGTAGAGTTTTACATGTCCTTCTTTGAGAAAGAAGACATTGTTGGAGGGCTGTTCCGGAAAGTAGATGGGATGGTGCTTCGCAAGATGGGCCATCGAGGTCAACTTCTCGACCATTTGCATCTGAGCGTCGCTCATGCCATCTAGGACATTAATATTCTTCAGGTACCAGAGTTTGGACTTGTCTGGCATGCGCGTGTTCAACACCTATCTTGTACTTGACCGACGCAATGTATGCAAATGCTTTTTCTTTTCAAATTCCGTTCTGCGGGCAGATGACCTGGTGATAGCAGAGGGTCACAGAAGAAGGCGTTCGGATACTGAGCCCGCGGCTTCACCCAAAACCTGCAGTCTTTCTCATTTGCCCCTTCCCTCCCCATTCATTACCATAGAACAAAACAATTGCGAGGAGGGCATCTCATGGGTCAGGAACAGAACTCCCGGAGTATTGTGCGGCTTGCGCGCCCCGACAAGTCTGACGCGGTGGAGGTACTCGCACTGGCGTTTCACAACTATCCGCTGATGCGCTATGTGTTGAAGGACGCGGGGTCGGCGTACGACGAACAGTTGCGCGCCCTGATCGGCTTCTTTGTCGAGTCGAGGCTCACGCGGGACTGGCCGCTGCTCGGGGTGAGGGAAGGCGGCATGCTTGCGGCTGTCGCCGCGGCGAACAGTCCGGGCGACAAGCCGAGGCCGAAAGAGTTGCAGGAGATATACGAACGGATGACGAAGCTCATCGGGCCTGTGGCAACGGAACGGCTGGAGGAGTTCGAGCGCGTGACGGATGGTTTCGTTCCCGATACGCCGTATTACTACTTAGGCATGATCGGTGTCCGCCCCGGATTGCAGCGCGGCGGACTCGCCCGTCTGCTTCTGGACCATCTGCACGCCATGTCCGAAGCCGACCCGGTTTCAACGGGCATCTGCCTCAGCACGGAACTCCCCTCCAATGTGCCCCTGTACGAACACTTCGGCTACAAGGTTCTCGGTGACGCGGATACCGGTGATGTTCACACGTGGGGGATGTTCAGGAAAAATGCTTCGACTCCGTCCCGATAAAGAGCATGGGACTGCGCTCTGCGCCATGATGTTACTTTCTTTGAAGGGTTAAGTCCCGACGGATTCTCCCTTCCCACCACTGCCACCGATTTCGACGACGCTGATTCGTGCCTGTTCCGGAAGGATACACAAACGAAACCTCCGGGGATAGCCCGGAGGTTTCCAAATGCCGCGTATTCAGAGTTTCAATCTTCGTCCTTCGAAGTCCGTCCGCCGTGATCGCCAATCAGTACCCACTTGTCGCCCTGTTTCATGAGAACGTCAGCCCAACGGCCGGAGCGGGTATTCTCCTTGCCTTCCGCATTTTTGGCAATCCTGACGTAGTAGTAGTTCGCAATCGCAACGTTGCCGAAGACATTAATGGAGACGGGAGTGATGTTGTATAGAATCGTCTTCTCTGTCTTGTAGTCGTGTTCAATGAACTTCCTCGCCGTCGCTTTGTTGCCCGGCATGGGCTGGCTGATTTCCCAGCCGATGTAGTTGTCGTGGAAATAGGACATGAACCCGTCGAGGTTCCCCGCGGCATCAAGAGCCCAGTATGCTTCGACGTTTTTCCAGACTTCCTTTTGCGCCGCGTTCCATTCCTGCGCGTGCGCACCGGTTGATGCAAGCAGAACAAACGCAGCAAACGTGACAAGAATTCTTGTGAATGTCTTCATGTGTTTCCTTTCGCAAAATCGTTCATGTGTTCTCTCCAAGCCCTTTCCGGCGGAGAGTCCGGGTAACTCACTTCCTCAGTTTCGTCCGCTCGGAATAAATTTCATCCGAATGTTCCTCGAAGTATTTGTTCAGCATCCGGTTGAACTGACGGCGTGACTCGGCATCCTTCCAGTATTTTTCAAAGAGTTCGGTGTCCATCTTCGTGGCGGCATCAACGCTTGCCCAGTCTTTGTACTCCGTAATCCATACCAGATCGCGGTTATCCGCCCCGTACAAATGCTGCAACGCCCTCTGACTGATGATGTGGGTGTTCTTTTTCGTGACTTGCTCGTGATACACCTGCAGCAACGAATCTCGCTCTGTATTTCTTCCTCCCTCAGGCATTCTCATCTTCTGTACTGTTGCGACGAAAATGTTGTCCGCACTCTGTTCCTGCGCGGAAGCCGGATGGGCAGCGAAAAGGACCACTGCACACGCGATTGCAAAAATGACCGGGATATGTTTCAAATGGTACTCCTTGTAGATGGTGGTTGGATTGGGTTGATTATACGGTGTTGCCTTTTACTCCTTCTTCGTTTTTAGCTTTTGGGGACCCGTCCTCAAATGGCCTGCCGTTGGCCTTTTCCCGCGAACTGCGCGCCGGAATTGAACCGGCAGGCCCGCTCATAGTGGCTTACTCCATCAAAATCAACTTACGCATATGCGCGAAGATGTTGCTTTCACTGCCATTTTTGCGAGCGAGTGCAGCCAATCGCAAAACGAATCAAACTTATGAGAAATCGGGTTGTAGGACTTGTAGAGTTGAGAACCGGGACGACGAAGGAATGCATCAGACAGTCCGCGCGGACGAGAGCACATCAAATACTCAGAGCGAGAACCGTGCATAGATGAGAATGAGCGTGAGAAATGAAAGCAGCAGGGACCAACTGCTTCAACAAGGTATCTTCCGTCTGTTTCAAATGCAAGTATCCTGCGTCAATTTGAAAAATATCTTTGCAGGCATGGCCGCCAAGAGAGGGACGCAGTACGCAAGAAACGGCGTTGTGCCCATTGCCCCTACGGATCATTCATTGTCGATGTCGGTAGTGGATTCGGGTGTGGAAAATGTCAACACAAATGTGAGTCAGACTCTGTGGTGGTTGCGTTCCTCCGGTTAACCCCTTCTCACTTCGAAGAGTTCTTTACGGCAACAACGGGTGACTACTCTGCGAAAGTGATTTCCGGGAGTTGCTTTGGCATATCCTTACCTCAAAGCGACACACTCCATTGATGTTCACGTGTTCGATCAAAAATGAGTGCCCTTCCGTAAGTTGCATGTTCAGCAGGTATCTTGGGAACTTCCCTCCGCTTGTATCGCTTGGAAGAACACAGTTTTCCTTGCCCTTTCTTTGATACCAACAATAAAATCCGGGAAGAAGCCACGGCGATCACTCAGAAGAAGCTTCACAGACCAAGGTTTTGTTTACCGGAGGTCTGACGTTGTTGAAGTCACCGGGGCTTGCTTCCTTGTGTAGCAATTTTCCCGCTTTTCGCTTACCATCAATGGCACGAAACGAACGTGCAGGACTGCCTGTTCTTTGAACATACAGCAGTGAAGTTCCCGTCCCGGACACGGACAAACATCAGATTCTCATCACGGCAGAGGAGCAGTTTGTATGAATTCACCGGCGAAAACGCGCATCACTTCGCTCGATCTGCTTCGCGGCCTCGTCATGATCGTCATGGCGCTTGACCATACCCGTGACTACATTCATGCCGGTGCGTTTGTCAACGACCCGCTTGATCTCACCACGACCTCGGCCATTCTCTTCTTCACACGATGGGTCACGCATTTTTGCGCGCCCGTGTTTGTGTTTCTCGCCGGCACGTCCGTGTATCTGCAAGGGCTGCGGAAGAGTCGCGAGGAGTTGAGCGTCTTCCTCTTCAAGCGGGGTCTGTGGTTGATGTTCGTGGAGCTGGTGATTATCACGTTTGCGTGGACGTTCGACATCTCGTACCACGTGTTTATCATGCAGGTAATCTGGGCGATCGGCGTCAGCATGTTTCTGATGGGCGTCCTCATCAGGTTGCCCTTCACGGCAATACTCGTCTCCGGTTTGTCAATTGTGTTCGGACACAATGTGTTCGACGGTATCGAAGCATCACACAGCGGATTCTGGTGGGACTTGATGCGCAACGGTTCGTTTGCGTTTCATGAGATCGGCGGCGGGCGCCAGCTTGTGATTGTTTATCCGTTCCTGCCCTGGCTCGGCGTGATGATGGCGGGATATTGCTTCGGCACATTGTACGCGCCGTCGTTTGATCCGGCACGAAGGAAGCGATGGCTTCGCAATCTTGGTATCGCGTCGATTCTCGTGTTTACCGCGGTTCGATTTCTGAATGTGTACGGCGATCCGAACCCGTGGACGGTGCAGGGGAATCCGTGGTTCACATTACTCTCCTTCATCAACACGCACAAGTATCCTCCATCGCTGTTGTTTCTGTTGATCACGCTGGGCCCGTCATTCTTGTTGCTCGCCGTTCTCGAGAAGAGCAACAATAGAATCACGCAGGCAATCAGCGTGTTCGGACGTGTTCCGTTCCTGTACTATGTCGTGCATCTCTATCTGCTGCATGCGATCGGCATGGCATTCTTCCTCGTGAGAGGACATTCCTTTTCGGAGGCAACTCCTGATATTTTCGGGATTCCATTCCGGTTTGTTGTGGCAGGCGAAGGGTACTCGCTTGGTATAACGTATCTTGTCTGGATTGCCGTTGTTGTTGCGCTGTACCCGTTGTGCAGGTGGTTCAGCGAGTACAAGAAGAAGAACGCGCGGTGGTGGCTAAGCTATTTGTGAAATCAAAGACATGAACGAACACCCGCATCTTCCGCCAATTACTGCCGCCGATTTGGAAATCAGCCCGCTTGCCCGCGCGGAAACAATCCCCTCGGCGTGGTACACCGATCCTGCCTTTCACGATTTTGACAAGCACGCTGTTTTCAACCATACGTGGCACAACATCGGGCACGTTTCACGGCTCGAAAATGCCGGCAACTACATTATCGGCACAGCGGCCGGGAATCCCGTTCTGGTTGTGCGCGGACAGGCTGAAACACTGCGCGCATTCTACAACGTGTGCCGTCATCGCGGCGGCCCGCTGGCAATGGAAGACGGTTGCGGCAAAGTACTCCAGTGCAAATACCACGGCTGGACATATCTGCTCGACGGCAGCCTGCGCGGCACACCGAAGTTCGATAGAACAGAATTGTTCGACAAGAAAGATTACGGTCTCGTTCCTCTTCATCTCGATGTGTGGGAGGGATTGGTATTTGTGAATGTTGATATGAAGGCGCCGTCCGTCGAGACGTTCTTCAAAGGAATTCCCGAACGCATCGCCCCGATCTCTCTCTCTCCAAAAAGAAGTTCTACAGACGCATAGCATATAACGTTCGCTGCAACTGGAAGGTGTATGTTGACAACTATCTTGAGGGCTACCACCTTCCGTTCGTACATCCGGAATTGTGCAATCTTCTCGACTTCCAACAGTACATCACCGAAACATACGATTGGCATTCGTTCCAATACAGCCCGATTCAGCAGCGGCAAAACATCTACGGCGAAGCAGGAGAGATGGCGTACTACTACTTCGTCTGGCCGAACTTCATGCTGAACATCCTGCCCGATCGACTGCAAACGAACCTCGTGCTGCCCGACAGCCACGACCGGTGTACTGTTCTGTTCGATTACTACTACGACGACGTACAATCGGCCGAAGCCGGGAAACGCGCCGAGGCAGACATTGAGTACAGCCACAAGATTCAGTTGGAAGATATTGAGATTTGCGAGCATGTACAGAGGGGACTGGCGTCGAACGCCTACGATAAGGGCCGATTTTCGGTGGAGTTCGAGAATGCCGTGCATCATTTTCAAGCATTGCTGAAAAGGGCATACCGCGAAGCGCTGAACGGCCGTTGATCCCTACAATTCGGGATGAGACTGAAGAGTTGACTTGTTCAGAACAAGTACAAATACTTCACCTTCAACACTGCCGCCCGTTCGGCAAGGTGCATGCGGGAAGTCAGGAGGTTTCCTCCTCCATCATACTCCTCGTCGCGGTTGCGGACTTCGTTGACGGCAAGATACATCCAACTTTTCGGCAGGAAATTGTAAGAGAAAAGAAATCCGACTATCACCCGCTCCAACCTGTCCGATGATCGGACGAAGACATTATCCACATACAGCCTGAAGTTCAGATCGTTAAACGGCGTGAACGAAACATAGGGCCTTGCGTTGTAGGTGATGTCTTCGATGTTTCCTGCCGGATTTCCCTCAAGCCACATGTTGTAAGATGTTCCGATTTCCAAGCTTGACAGCGCCTTCCACTCCGCGCTCATGCCAAACCACGAGTAGAATGCAAGGTAGTCACGGGAAAAATTGTAGGTTCGGGAGTATCCGCCCCACATGTTGGCGTTCCACAACTGCGACATTCCGAACCACGAACTGAATGTCGCTTCATACGAAGAGTATTCTATGTTCGAATCCTTGCTTCGTCCAAGAGAGAGATTGACCTCAAATCCCCAGTTGTCGCGAAACTGCATGTTGTACCCCAGCAAGGCGGAACGGTCGGTGTAGGCATCGGCGTCTTCATAGTACAGCACCGGCCCGCCGTAGAGAAGAATGGAACTGATATACCCGTCCTGAAAAAACCACCGGGGTCCCGACACGGATACAAACTCCAACGTTCCCTTCCACGGCACGAAGCCCACCTGCTGGACATCGAAATCACGATCAATTGCCCGGACGCGCGTCAAACTCATGAGGTTCGTACCAAAGTATGTGAAGCCGGCCGAGCCGGCAAAGCTTCCCTTTGAGTTTTCGATGGAACGGGCAATCTGATACGCAAGCTGCCAGTCCGACGTTCGGAAGGCGCCGTCGATGTCGAGAACGCCGTACGTGTCGGAGCCCGTCCGCTTTCCGACGAACAGTATGCCGACGGACGAGTTATCGAAGATTTGCTTCTTAATGCGGGCCGAGCCGAACACCGCGCGGTGCTCGGTTGCCGGTGTGCCGCCATCAGAGAAATCACGGGCTCCTGTAAAAGCAAGAAACCCGCCGTACTCCCAACTGTCGAGCCTGCCGAACGCTTTTGTTCCGACATTCACCGGTACAATGTGTCCGTCCGGCAATATTTTGCCTATTCTACGCGAGTAAAACAGTTCGAGCGGACGATAGAAGCCGGAGTTCCGTTGCCTGCCGGAGGCCATAAATACTTCATTGCCTTCAGTAAAGAAGGGCCTGCGTTCATCAAACCGCGTTTCATATCGGGAGATATTGAAATCAAACGGATCCGCTTCGATTTGTGCAAAGTCGGGGTTGGCCGTAAGTTGGAATGTGAGTTTCTGTGAAGGATTGTAGAAGATATCAATGCCCGCGTCGGGGTCAACATCGTACGTGCCCGGCCGGAGATACGTCGCTTTTGCGATTGCAACGGGGTACACCTCCAAGTTCAATCCGTGTGCGGCCGGACGGAAACCGTCGAACACTAACTTGCCGAACTTCGAGATACGTTGCCCCTCGTTCTGTTCGTAGGCACACCAGTAAAGATCCTCGGCGCGGGAAGGCATCCAGCGGTCGAAATCAAGTCCCCACTCCGTCAATGTCCCATCGTACTTAATGGACTTGTAGGGAATCCGCATCTCCACCACAAATCCCCAATCATACACCTTTGCATCAGCAAACCAGACACCATCCCAGCTATAGTCGCGGTTGCGGGCATCGTCAAGCAACCGGCAATCGGCACGAACGCCGGAGGACGTAACGGCAAATTTGTATGCCGTACGCCTGTCGTTGAACGTATCGAGCATTATCGAGACGATATCGCCGCTGGTCTGGTCGAGAAGGCCGGTTTGCCTCCGGACGGGTTCTGTATCGTAGCAGATCATCAAACAATAGAGCGCATCCTGTGTGCTGAGTACTTTCGCCACAGAATGTTGAGATGGCGGCTGGTTGAAGTAGGGCTGGAGTTGAAAGAAGTCGGCTACCGAATCCGCCTCGTGCCAAATCTGATCAAGTATTCCATCGATTAGGATTTCCGCATCTACCACCTTCACGGTCATGGTTTTTGGTGATTGCGTCCACACAGTAGTTGGACAGAGTAATAATGCAAAGGCTACAAGTGATTTCATTGCGAATTACGCGGAGAGATGGGAATGACAGTTTGGTTTACGATAACTTGGAAAAAGGTTGCAGAAACCGGGGCGATTTCCCTGCCGTTTTGACGTTGCGTTCATCTCCAGCCTTCTGGTCTCGGTGATGCCGGGTGGGCCGGATGTCGCAATCCCAAACCCCTCTTTCACCATCTGCCTGTGATGAAAGGCACGAGAGAAAGCTGTCATTTTCAGCATACTACTCATTACCCGTCATAGGCACCGTCATTAGTAATGTGACAGCGAAGTCAATTTCCGGCGTTTTTTTGTATTTTTACACTTAGAAACGAACCCGCACAAATCTCGATTGGAAACGCGCGAAATAGTTATTGAGGCCGGACGATCCGAAAGCCAGTATTGGAAAGATCTCTGGCGGTTCAGGGAGTTGTTGTTCTTCCTTACTTGGCGGGATATACTTGTGCGTTACAAGCAAACCGTCATCGGCGTTGCATGGGCGCTGATCCGGCCTTTGCTCACCATGGTTGTGTTCACGGTTCTGTTCGGCAGGCTGGCTAAGCTTCCCTCGGAGGGTGTTCCATATCCGGTACTTGTGTTTGCCGCATTATTGCCGTGGCAATTGTTTGCGGGTTCACTTACCGAATGCAGCCACAGCCTGATCAAGAACGCCAGCATGATTTCAAAGACTTACTTTCCCCGCATGCTTGCACCTCTCAGTGCAATGGTTACCGGCTTTGCAGATTTCCTGCTCTCGTTAGTTATGCTGGGAATACTCCTTACCATCTACGAGGTCATACCCGATTGGCGGATACTTACGGTGCCACTCTTTGCCGCAATCTCAGTCGGCGCAGCGCTCGGACTCGGTTTATGGTTTGCAGCTCTTAATGTAAAGTATCGCGACTTTATGCAGATCGTGCCTTTTGTTGTGCAGATCGGCTTGTACGTGTCACCCGTGGGCTTTGCAAGCAGCATCGTGCCGGAGGAGTGGCGGACATTGTACTATTTGAATCCCGTTGTTGGTGCCATTGACGGCTTCCGGTGGGCTGTTTTGGGAACGAGCCAGTCGCTGTATTTACCCGGCGTAATTTCTTCCGTGACAATTGTAGTTCTGCTGTGCGTCTCCGGCGTGTGGTATTTTCGGAAAACGGAGCGGACTTTTGCAGATATTATTTAGAATCCGGCAATAACGTGTCTGATACAGTCATTATAGTCGATAAGGTAAGTAAGAAATACATTATTGCGCACCAGAACGTGAATCGGAATCCTACTATCAAGGATGCCTTTGCGGGCACAGCGCGTTCACTCATGCGCCGGTTCCGGACACCGCTTGACACATCTCCACTTAACACCACAAAGGAGGAGTTCTGGGCTCTGTCGGATATTTCGTTTCAGATCGGGCGGGGTGACCGGGTCGGCATTATCGGCAGAAACGGGGCGGGAAAATCAACACTCCTGAAAATTCTCAGCCGCATCACGGAGCCGACAAAAGGACGCATCGTCCTGAAAGGCCGGGTGGCAAGTCTGCTTGAAGTCGGAACAGGTTTTCACCCGGAACTGACGGGAAGGGAAAATATTTTTCTGAACGGCGCAGTTCTCGGCATGAGCAGATCGGAGACGCGCAGGAAGTTTGACGAGATTGTTGACTTTGCTGAGGTCGAGAAGTTCCTCGACACACCTGTGAAGCGGTACTCCTCCGGTATGTATGTACGGCTCGCCTTTGCCGTCGCCGCCCATCTTGAGCCGGAGATTCTCATAGTAGATGAAGTGCTGGCCGTAGGCGATATTGCATTCCAAAAAAAGTGTCTCGGAAAAATGGAACATGTTGCCAGCGAAGGCCGGACAGTACTGTTCGTCAGCCACAACATGCCGTCGGTGTTGAGCCTGACCCGAAAGTGCATTCTGCTGGAAAAAGGACATGTCGTGGCAATGGGCGAAACGGAGGGCGTTGTGGGGCAGTACCTCAAACAATTCGAGAGTTTGCTTTCGAACTCCGGCTTGGCCAAATTCACGGACGCAGACAGGGATATGGGCTTGCAAGGCCCGAAAGGAAAGCTGACGTGGGCACGTCTCCTGAATGAAAACGGAGAGCAGTCAGGCACCTTTTCCGAGGGTGAGCCGGTGATGCTCGAAATGGGATTCCGGATTCTCGAAGAGGTTCAGGAAGTTCAATTGGGCTGCACAGTCAGATCCAAGAATGGCCAGGTCAATCTGTTTACAACACCATCGCCGGAGTATACACAGACTCTACCCCCCAGTGACTACTCCGTGCGTGTTCAGCTTTCGCCGAACCATCTCCGTGAGGGAGAATACATTCTGACGCTGAAACTCTTTGCCGACGGCCAGCGGCAGGATCATGTGCCGGATACGCTCGGTCTCGTCATTCAGCACGACGCCTCCGTGGTTCAAAACCGTTCGTACTTTCAACTATGGGTGAAGGGAAACATGAAATACGACTATCGCTGGGGGGAGATTCAGGCGGACTCGAAGCAGCAACAGAAAGGGGCTTAATGATGTCAACGAACTTCCTTCATGCGACGGATATCCTTCATTGGAAAAGTCCGTGGCATCGCTTCTTTTACTTTTCCACCGCTGTGAGTTTTGTGGTCTTCACAATCTGTTTGATTATTATCGGAAATGTGTGGGACAATCCTGTGTTGGGTGAAGATGGCGTGCTTGAGAGTCTTTCCGCTCTTCTGTATTTGGCGGCTCTGGTGGCAGCGTTGTATGTAGCCTTCAAAGTCAAGAGTCGTCGTGTTCGGGTCATCAACATTCTCGTTCTGGCGGTGGGATTTTTGGGGTTCACAAGCGAAATCAGTTTCGGCGAACGATGGTTCAACCTCACCATGCCCGTAGTAAGAGGGGTGAAGATTGATGCCGTGCATGATTTTGTGGATCTGGGCTATCAGATTCTCCGTGACAAGCTGCCGGGTTTCGTACTGTTGCTTCTTGTCGCGGCGGCGGCGCTGACGTTTGTCGCAGTTGTGTGGCGATTTCGTTCAAGCATAGCAGAAATCCTTCGTGAACGCGAGGATGCAAGCTTGGTTGCCTGGGCCTGCGTAGTGATTCTTATGGCCGTTGTGATCGATCTTGATATCATCCAGAATATGTTTCTCTTTTTGCTCGAAGAATTGTTCGAGCTTGCCGGCGGTATAGCAGTGGCAACAGCGGGGTTCTTTCAAGTCAACGAACTACGAACAGCCGCAAAGGCACAAGGCGGATAACCTGCATATGGCCGATGGTCCGTCAATACTCCGGTCTCCGAAGCGTCGTCTCAGAACGATCCTTCGTTCCGTACGATCAGCCATGACCGCCGAAAACAGACGGAATGTCCTGCACGAACAATGGGGCATCGGCATCTATCGGCTGAGATACAGTGACGGACAGTTTGTATTGACCGAAGACAAAGCGGCCTCCAATCCGGTTCTCACTGCGAAATCCGTGGGCGACAGAAGAACCGGCTTTGCCGCCGACCCGTTTCTGATTTACGAGAACGGGATCTACTACATGTTCTTCGAAGTCTTCAAGAAACACAGAGGAAGTATCGGCTTCGCCGTCAGCAAGAATGGGAGAAAGTGGAAATTCAGGCAGGTAGTGCTGGAAGAACCGTTTCATCTTTCCTACCCGTTTGTTTTCAAATGGAACGGGAAATGGTTCATGATGCCTGAAGCATTTGAAACAAAGTCGATACGGCTGTATGAAGCGACACGTTTTCCGGATACCTGGGCATTCGTCAAAACACTCTCGATGGGACGGGAATATGTTGACCCGACATTGCTGCATGTTGGAGGACGGCTATGGCTGTTCGTTTCAGAGACAACGAATGGAAATCTATACCTGCTTCATTCAGATTCGCTCGAAGGGGATTGGCAGGAACATCCTCAAAGCCCGGTTATCAAAGATGATCCAAGCTGTGCCCGGCCCGGAGGCGGTATCATACAGATGAACAACAGACTGATCAGGATAGCACAGGATTGTTCCAAGACATACGGCGGTGCCGCGCGTGCCTTTGAGATAACGGAACTGACAACAACCGCATATTCTGAAAAAGAGCTGCCCGAAAGTCCGCTGCTTACAGCTTCCGGAAAAGGGTGGAATAGAGACGGGATGCACCATGTATCTCTTTTGCCCGTCGGGGACAGTACGTGGATTGCTGCCGTGGACGGCAAGATGATGAATGCACCGGCTACGTAGACGGAATGGCACGAAAGAAGAAATACCTCTTCCTCGTAATTACGGACGCGTTTGCCGGAGGAGAACACTTTCTGGTCGATTACTTCGGTTTCCTCAATCACGACAAGTACTCTGTTACCCTTGGTGTGAAGAAGGATGTGTTCAGTCCGTACTTGAAAAGGAACAATCTCCCGGTTGATGTTGTGCCGTTGCCCGAGTTCCGTGAATACGAGAGTTTTCTGACGAGACTGCGTACATATTATCGATTTCTTGTTTCTCTGAAGGCCGATAGTGTTGTCTTTAACCAGTACTTTCTCCGCAGTTTCACGCTTCCTGAAATTCTTGCGGCGTTCATTGCAACGCGCGGAAATGCCTACACAATCGTTCACGACTGTCCGCCGCCGTATCCGGAACACCCTGGCAGGAAACGCTTCGGGCTTCTCCCGGAGTGGAAAGTTCGACGG